>NZ_CP046523.1:0-165000 GCF_021497885.1 Streptococcus oralis | reverse complement strand
ACGCTCTCCTACCATACCTATAAAGGTATCCACAGCTTCGGTAAATTGTTTTAGCCCCGGTACATTTTCGGCGCAGGGTCACTCGACTAGTGAGCTATTACGCACTCTTTGAATGAATAGCTGCTTCTAAGCTAACATCCTAGTTGTCTGTGCAACCCCACATCCTTTTCCACTTAACAATTATTTTGGGACCTTAGCTGGTGGTCTGGGCTGTTTCCCTTTCGACTACGGATCTTAGCACTCGCAGTCTGACTGCCGACCATAATTCTTTGGCATTCGGAGTTTATCTGAGATTGGTAATCCGGGATGGACCCCTCACCCAAACAGTGCTCTACCTCCAAGAATCTCTAATGTCGACGCTAGCCCTAAAGCTATTTCGGAGAGAACCAGCTATCTCCAAGTTCGTTTGGAATTTCTCCGCTACCCACAAGTCATCCAAGCACTTTTCAACGTGCCCTGGTTCGGTCCTCCAGTGCGTCTTACCGCACCTTCAACCTGCTCATGGGTAGGTCACATGGTTTCGGGTCTACGACATGATACTAATGCGCCCTATTCAGACTCGGTTTCCCTGCGGCTCCGTCTCTTCAACTTAACCTCGCATCATATCGTAACTCGCCGGTTCATTCTACAAAAGGCACGCTCTCACCCATTAACGGGCTCGAACTTGTTGTAGGCACACGGTTTCAGGTTCTATTTCACTCCCCTCCCGGGGTGCTTTTCACCTTTCCCTCACGGTACTGGTTCACTATCGGTCACTAGGGAGTATTTAGGGTTGGGAGATGGTCCTCCCAGATTCCGACGGGATTTCTCGTGTCCCGCCGTACTCAGGATACTGCTAGGTACAAAGACTATTTTAAATACGAGGCTATTACTCTCTTTGGCTGATCTTCCCAAATCATTCTTCTATAATCTTTGAGTCCACATTGCAGTCCTACAACCCCGAAGAGTAAACTCTTCGGTTTGCCCTCCTGCCGTTTCGCTCGCCGCTACTAAGGCAATCGCTTTTGCTTTCTCTTCCTGCAGCTACTTAGATGTTTCAGTTCACTGCGTCTTCCTCCTCATATCCTTAACAGATATGGGTAACAGGTAGTACCTGTTGGGTTCCCCCATTCGGAAATCCCTGGATCATCGCTCACTTACAGCTACCCAAGGCATATCGTCGTTTGTCACGTCCTTCTTCGGCTCCTAGTGCCAAGGCATCCACCGTGCGCCCTTATTAACTTAACCTTATTTTTGACCTTTCAGTCATAAACTCTTTTAATACTACAGCGTTTCGGTTTATTTTCTTGTTACTATTTGATATAGATATTCAATTTTCAATGTGCATTACTTGGTGATCTCTCACCAATGGAGCCTAGCGGGATCGAACCGCTGACCTCCTGCGTGCAAAGCAGGCGCTCTCCCAGCTGAGCTAAGGCCCCACAAGACCTCTCAAGACTAAACAAGACCAATGCGCAGTTCCTTATCCTTAGAAAGGAGGTGATCCAGCCGCACCTTCCGATACGGCTACCTTGTTACGACTTCACCCCAATCATCTATCCCACCTTAGGCGGCTGGCTCCTAAAAGGTTACCTCACCGACTTCGGGTGTTACAAACTCTCGTGGTGTGACGGGCGGTGTGTACAAGGCCCGGGAACGTATTCACCGCGGCGTGCTGATCCGCGATTACTAGCGATTCCGACTTCATGTAGGCGAGTTGCAGCCTACAATCCGAACTGAGACTGGCTTTAAGAGATTAGCTTGCCGTCACCGACTTGCGACTCGTTGTACCAGCCATTGTAGCACGTGTGTAGCCCAGGTCATAAGGGGCATGATGATTTGACGTCATCCCCACCTTCCTCCGGTTTATTACCGGCAGTCTCGCTAGAGTGCCCAACTAAATGATGGCAACTAACAATAGGGGTTGCGCTCGTTGCGGGACTTAACCCAACATCTCACGACACGAGCTGACGACAACCATGCACCACCTGTCACCTCTGTCCCGAAGGAAAACTCTATCTCTAGAGCGGTCAGAGGGATGTCAAGACCTGGTAAGGTTCTTCGCGTTGCTTCGAATTAAACCACATGCTCCACCGCTTGTGCGGGCCCCCGTCAATTCCTTTGAGTTTCAACCTTGCGGTCGTACTCCCCAGGCGGAGTGCTTAATGCGTTAGCTGCGGCACTAAACCCCGGAAAGGGTCTAACACCTAGCACTCATCGTTTACGGCGTGGACTACCAGGGTATCTAATCCTGTTTGCTCCCCACGCTTTCGAGCCTCAGCGTCAGTTACAAGCCAGAGAGCCGCTTTCGCCACCGGTGTTCCTCCATATATCTACGCATTTCACCGCTACACATGGAATTCCACTCTCCCCTCTTGCACTCAAGTTAAACAGTTTCCAAAGCGTACTATGGTTAAGCCACAGCCTTTAACTTCAGACTTATCTAACCGCCTGCGCTCGCTTTACGCCCAATAAATCCGGACAACGCTCGGGACCTACGTATTACCGCGGCTGCTGGCACGTAGTTAGCCGTCCCTTTCTGGTAAGATACCGTCACAGTGTGAACTTTCCACTCTCACACTCGTTCTTCTCTTACAACAGAGCTTTACGATCCGAAAACCTTCTTCACTCACGCGGCGTTGCTCGGTCAGACTTCCGTCCATTGCCGAAGATTCCCTACTGCTGCCTCCCGTAGGAGTCTGGGCCGTGTCTCAGTCCCAGTGTGGCCGATCACCCTCTCAGGTCGGCTATGTATCGTCGCCTTGGTGAGCCGTTACCCCACCAACTAGCTAATACAACGCAGGTCCATCTGGTAGTGATGCAATTGCACCTTTCAAACAGTTATCATGCAATAACTGCTATTATGCGGTATTAGCTATCGTTTCCAATAGTTATCCCCCGCTACCAGGCAGGTTACCTACGCGTTACTCACCCGTTCGCAACTCATCCAGAGAAGCAAGCTCCTCCTTCAGCGTTCTACTTGCATGTATTAGGCACGCCGCCAGCGTTCGTCCTGAGCCAGGATCAAACTCTCATTAAAAGTTTGAGTTCTCACTCATTTCTGTCACTGACAGATTTATTGTTTTTTCATTGTTCAGTACTACAACGTCAGTTGTAGCGCCCTGCACATTGGTTCGTCTTGTTCAGTTTTCAAAGGTCTTTGTCACTCAATCTCTCTCAAGCGACAACTATATTAGTATATCACAGCTGTCGACCTATGTCAACACTTTTTTGAAACTTTTTTGAACTTTTTTCATCAAGTGTTCCATCCGCAACATACCATAGTCCGTACGGGATTCGAACCCGTGTTACCGCCGTGAAAAGGCGGTGTCTTAACCCCTTGACCAACGGACCTTGAGTTTTTCAACTCTTTCTATTATACCTACTTTTTCCTCTTTGTCAAGGACTTTTTTAATCTCCTATACAAATTTTTCTATGATAATAGAAAAGAGCCAGTTTAACTGACTCTCTCTATTTTGTTTGCCAATTAGTCGCACGTTCCTCTCCCCACCAGTAAGGGATCAATTCGGCAACTTTGATTGTTTTTCTCGTTTTGTAGTCCATCATGAACTCTGCTTCTTTATTTTCAGCATTCAATTCTAAGAGAAATTCTCTGCAGGCGCCACAGGGCATACCTGATCCTTCGCCGTAGGGAGGTTTATCTCGAAAGGCGAGGATTTTCTTAACTTTAGTTTGTCCTGAAAATTGATACATATTGAAGAGAGCTGCTCGTTCTGCACAGAGATGAAAAACGCCACAAGTGCCCTCCATACAAAATCCTGTGAATATCTGACCATCTTCCGCTTCTACCGCGGCAACGACATGGTTAGCATAAACAAAGTCAGAAACTTCATGGGGATTGTATAGTGTTCGTGCTTCTTCATACATCTTTTCCCATTTATCCATCGGAAGTCCTTTTTATTTAGAAATTTCTTTCAGCATGTTTTCGATATGCTGGATTGACTTTTCACGTCCGAGCAAGAAAATGGTGTCTGACAATTCTGGACCATGCATTTCCCCTGATACAGCAATACGAATCGGCATGAAGAGATTTTTACCCTTGATACCTGTTTCCTTTTGAACTGCTTTAATTTGCGGGAAGATATTCTCCGTCACAAATTCTTCATCTGTCATCGCTTCTAGTTTCGCTTTGAAGGCTTCTAGAACAACCGGAACGGTTTCTCCTGCCATGACCTCGCGCTCAGCGTCTGTCAACTCTGGGAAATCTGAGAAGAAAAGATCTGTCAGTGGAACAATCTCGTCTACTGATTTCATTTGTGGCTTGTAGAGTTCTACAATTTTTTCAGATTTGTCAGTCAAACGTCCTGCTTCTTCTAAGTAAGGTTTGGCCATTTCAAAGATAGTAGCTAGATCAGCTCTCTTGATGTAGTCGTTGCTCATCCAGTCAAGTTTTTTCTGGTCGAAGGCTGCTGGAGACTTGCTGAGGCGGTTTTCATCGAAAAGTTTAATGAGTTCTTCACGAGAGAAAATTTCATCTTCGCCACCTGGATTCCAACCAAGAAGAGCGATAAAGTTAAAGACAGCTTCTGGAAGATAGCCTTTCTTACGGTAATCTTCGATAAATTGAAGGGTATTGGTATCGCGTTTAGACAATTTTTTACCCGTTTCAGAGTTGATGATCAAAGTCATGTGACCGAACTCTGGAGCTTCCCACCCAAGAGCTTCATAAACCATAAGCTGTTTGGGTGTGTTGGCAATGTGGTCATCACCGCGGATAACATGAGAAATCTGCATATCGTGATCATCAATAACAACAGCAAAGTTGTAAGTTGGGTAACCGTCTTTCTTTTGAATCACCCAGTCACCGCCGATATTGCCACCTTCAAACTCGATATCACCTTTGACCATATCATGCCATTTGTAGATACCAGATTCATTAACAGCCAAACGAACAGTTGGGATGATACCGGCTGCTTCACGTTCTGCGATGTAAGTTGCTTTTTCTTCTTCGCTCATACCAAGGTATTCATTGATGTAACGTGGTGTTTCACCTGCTGCTTCTTGGCGTTCGCGTTCAGCTGCCAACTCTTCTTCTGTGACGTAAGATTTGTAGGCTTTTCCTTCAGCTAGCAATTGGTCGATGTATTTTTGATAGAGTTCCAAACGCTCTGATTGGCGGTAATTTTCATGAGTTTCTGGACTTTCATCCCAGTCAATTCCCAACCAGCGAAGATTTTCAAGCTGTGAACGTTCTCCATCCTCAACATGGCGTTTACGGTCAGTATCTTCGATACGGATGATAAAAGTTCCACCATGATGGCGTGCGTAAAGGTAGTTGAATAATGCTGTACGGGCATTTCCGATGTGTAGTAGTCCTGTTGGACTTGGTGCGTAGCGTACGCGGATATCTTTTGACATAGTTTCTCCTATAAAGTCTCTAGGCGTCTGCCTTTTTGCTTTCTATATTATATCACAAGTCTCGCCTGAGTCCAATGTCTACGAATAAAGAGAGTAAAAAGAGTGGACAAGCCACTCTTTTCTTCTATTATAGACGTGCGTTAAGCTCTTTGCTCAATTCTTCAAATCCTGGTTTTCCAAGAAGGGCAAACATGTTACGTTTGTAGGCTTCAACACCTGGTTGGTCAAATGGGTTGATGGCATTCAAGTAACCTGAAAGGGCAATAGCCAATTCGAAGAAGTAGATAGTGTAACCAAGAGTGAAGGCATCTTGCTCAGGAAGAGTCACGTACATGTTTGGCACATCACCGTCAGTGTGGGCAAGAAGAACACCATCAGTAGCTTTTTTGTTTACAAAGTCAACGTCTTTTCCTTGAAGGTAACCAAGTCCATCAAGGTCTTCTTCCAAAGTAGGGATAATCACGTTCTTACGTGGTTTGTCAACACGGACAACTGTTTCAAACATGATACGAGTTCCTTCTTGGATAAATTGACCAAGTGAGTGCAAGTCAGTTGAGAAGTTAGCTGAAGTTGGGTAGATTCCTTTTTGGTCTTTCCCTTCTGATTCACCAGCCAATTGTTTCCACCATTCTGAGAAGTATTGAAGTGATGGCTCGTAGTTTACCAAGATTTCAGTAGCGTAGCCTTTACGGTAAAGGATGTTACGAACTGCTGCGTATTGGTATGCTTCGTTTTCAGCAATCTTGTCTGAAGTATAGTCTTTACGAGCTGCGTTCGCACCTTCCATAAGAGCTTTGATGTCTGCACCTGATGCTGCGATTGGAAGCAAGCCAACTGCTGTCAATACTGAGAAACGTCCACCGATGTCATCTGGAACCACAAATGTTTCCCAACCGTTGGCATCTGCTTCAACCTTAACAGCACCTTTTTGGCGGTCAGTTGTAGCATAGATACGTTTGTTAGCTTCTTCTTGACCGTATTTCTTAACCAAGAGTTCTTTGAATACACGGAAAGCGATCGCTGGTTCTGTTGTTGTACCTGATTTAGAAATCACGTTTACTGAGAAGTCTTTGTCAGCTACGTACTCTACCAAGTCAGCAAGGTAAGTAGATGAGATTGAGTTTCCAGCGTAAAGGATTTGCGGAGCTTTGCGTTCTTCTTTTGTTTGCAAGTTCGCAAAGTGGTGGTTCAAGAAGTCGATAGCTGCTTTGGCACCAAGGTAAGATCCACCGATACCGATTACAACCAGGACATCGCTATCTGACTTGATTTGCTCAGCAGCTTTCAAGATGCGGTCGAATTCTTCGCGGTCATAATTTTCAGGAAGGTCCAACCAACCCAAAAAGTCGCTACCAGCACCAGTTCCTTTACGGATCAATTCGTCTGCAGCTGTTACTTGTGCTTGCATGTATTCCACTTCATGTGGGGCAACAAATTTGTCTAAAACTTTTGAATAATCAAATTTAATATGTGACATGATAATCCTCCAATATTTCTTCTTTTCTATCATAACGCTTACCTTCGATTTTTTCAAGCTTTTTTATTGAATTTGCCCAATTTTTATCAGAATTCAAACGTTTGCGTAAAAATGCTAAAATACAAAAAATCTGAAAGGACGAATAAAAACGGCTAGAGTCTCTAACCGTTATAATTCATTTAATAAATACTCAAATAGTTCTAAATTGCCGTCTTCTTCATTGACCAGAAACTCTGGATGCCACTGCAAACCGATAATCCGGTGCTCGTCGATAGACTCAATCGCTTCGATAGTCTGGTCTCGAGGATCCACCGCTGTCACACGGAAATTAGGCGCCAGATCTTTAATACTTTGACGATGGACTGAATTGACCTGACTTTCTTTTCCGAACAACTTAGCCACCACGCTTCCTTCTACCGTCTCAATAGAATGAGATGTTCCAAAAGGCAAACCTTGCCAGTGACCTTCAATTTCTTGGTGAAGAGTGCCGCCAAAAGCAACATTGACAAGCTGAACCCCGCGACAGATTGCCATAATTGGTTTATTCTGACGGAGCGCTTCTTTCAAGAGGGCTAGTTCAAACTCATCGCGTACAAGGTTGTAATCATCGCTCTCAATAGTCTTTTTCTCTCCATAAAACTGAGGATGGACATTTTGCCCACCTGTCAAGATGAGTTTGTCAATCATTTCCACATAATCGCGCACAATGGACTCATCCCCTACAGGAATCACTAAAGGGAGACCGCCGACTTGACGAATGCTCTCTGCAAATTTACAGGATACAGATGAGTGGATGTTTTTCCCTTCTGCATCTACAGGACATAGGTTTGCAGCAACTCCTACAACCGTTCTAGCCATGATGTGTCTCCTTTCGATTTTCTTGCGACAGTCTTATCTTATCACTCCAACCCTTTCCTGTCTAATATGTTTTTTTAAAGACCGTGATAAGTATTTTTTATGGACAAGAAAAAGCTGCCCACGAGGACAACTTTTTTATTCGAAGACAAATTGATTGTGATACAGTTCTGAGTAGAAGCCACCGAGTTTGAGCAACTCGTGATGATTTCCACGTTCAATGACCTCTCCATCTTTGAGGACAATAATCTGATCGGCATTGAGGATGGTCTTGAGACGATGGGCAATGACAAAGCTGGTTCGACCTGCTACTACTGCCTCCATGGCATGCTGAATCTTGCTTTCTGTTACAGTATCGACATTGGAAGTCGCTTCATCTAAGATTAGGACTTGAGGATCTGTCATCAAGGTTCGAGCGATGGAAATCAATTGTTTCTGCCCAGTTGAGAAGATATTTTGCTCATCATCAATAAGGGTATCATACTTATCAGGCAAGCTTTCGATGTAGTCATGAATATGAGTTGCCTTGGCAGCTGCTTCGACCATTTCCTGACTGGCATCTGGCACACCGAAGCGGATATTGTCCCGAATCGTTCCACTAAACAAGACCGAATCCTGCAGGACAATCCCGACCTTGCTCCGCAGACTGTCCAAGTCGTAGTCACGGATGTCTTTTCCATCAAAGCAAATGCTGCCTGCATCCACATCGTAGAAACGATTAATGAGGTTCATGATGGTTGTTTTCCCCGAACCAGTCGGACCGACAACTGCTATCATCTGCCCCTTAGGAGCTGAAATGCTAACATCTTTTAAAATCGGCTTATCTGGCACATAAGAGAAATCAATGTGACTGATTTCAACACCTTCTCGTAATTCCGTAAAGGCTGGTGCATTTTGCGGGCGAATCTCTTCTTCTGCATCGAACATTTCTTGGATACGATCCGCTCCAGTAAAGGCCAACTGGAGGCTCCCCCAACTCGCAGCCACCTGGATAATCGGCTGGTAGTACTGCTGAGAAAATTGGGTAAACATGACAATCAAACCTAGGGCTGTCGTTGTTTCGATACTTGGATCGTTCAGCAAGACCGCAGAACCTGCAAAAATAACGATGGCCGTATTGACCAAACTCATCCCATTCATAACTGGAAAGAGGATGCCTGAGAACATTCTTCCTTTAAAGGTTGCCTTGCGCACGCGTTCATTTCGCTCCACAAAGCCTGCTACGATGTCGTTTTGAATTCCTTGTACAATAACAGCTTTCTGCCCTGAAATACTTTCATCCATATAGGCGTTGAGTTTCCCAACCTCTTTTTGCTGGAGATTGGTGTACTTGCGGGCCATTTTCACAATGAAGACCAACATGAGAAAGGCCACTGGGGTGCTGGCTACTGTTATCAGGGCTAGTGTCACATTTCTTGAAAACATGACAAAAATTAAACCGATGTAAAGAGCAATATTGCTCATAACCTGAACTAGACTTTCATTGAAGGCTTGAAGGATATTGTCTAAGTCACTAGTGAAGCGAGAGAGGATGTCACCATCCTGGTGGCGGTCAAAGAAAGAAACCGTCAAACGTGAAAGTTTGCCAAAGAGGCCCTTACGCATCTCATTTGTCGACTCGGCAATCACACGAGTCATCAAGGCCATATAAATCAAACTGGACACTACCAAAACCAGCACAACCAGGGCTAGATTCAGCATCAGAGCTGACAAACTTTGCCAGGCTAGTTCGGAAGTCCCATTTTGATAAGCTAGAACCAGATTAGCGAGCTCCGTCACTGCTTGACCTGAAAAAACAGGAAAGAGGGCTTGGGCAATCGTCGCAACTGCAACCATCAGAATCACAATGGCAAAGGAGAGCTTGTAAACTTTAAAATAATTCCAGAAAAATCGAACGGTTTTCATTTTATTCCTCCCTTCCCTTCTGTGTTTCGTAGATTTCGCGGTAGATGGCATTGTTAGCTACCAAGTCTGCATGCCGTCCTTCTCCAATCAAGCGTCCTTGGTCCAAGACCAAAATCTTGTCCGCATGGACGACTGAACTGATTTTTTGAGCGATGATAATCGTTGTTGTCCCTTTCAGGTCTTTATTCAAAGCCTCCTGAACGAGTCTCTCTGACTTGGCATCCAAGGCTGAAGTCGAATCGTCAAAAATCAGGATACGGGGATTGCTGACAATCCCTCGAGCAATCGACATCCGTTGTTTTTGTCCACCAGAAAAGTTGGTGCCCCGTTCTTCAACCTGACTCTCAAATTTGTTTTCCATGCGTCCGATAAATTCACTGGCTTGGGCAATCCGCGCCGCACGTTCCATTTCTGACACGCTGGCATTGCCTTTTCCTTGACGAAGATTATCTGCAATGGTCCCACTAAAGAGAATAGCACGTTGCAAGACAATGGAAACTGTTTTACGCAAGGTTCCCTCGCTGACGTCTCGAATGTCCTTGCCACCAATCTTGATAGAACCCTCCTGTGGATCAAAAAGTCGTGGGATTAACTGGGCAAGGGTGGACTTACCTGCTCCAGTCGCCCCAACCACACCGACCATCTGACCTGGTGCAACTTCAAAGCTTACATTCTTAAGCATGGGCTCTTCATCGGTAGGATAAGTGAAGGTCACATTTTCAAAAGAGAGACTTCCTTCTAGATCCTCATCTGGAAGATCCTTAAAAGTCATCGCTGGCTCGGTATCTAGAACCTCACGGATACGCATCATCGAAATCATAGCCCGACTGACAGAATTCCCTAAAAATCCAACCATGACGATTGTAAAGATAATCTGACTGAGATAGTTAACAAAGGAAGCAATAGAACCAACGACTGACGGATCCGACTGAGCCATTCCCGCAACCAACCAGATGGAGAGGAAAACCGCTCCGTACCCAATGAGCATCATAAAAGGTTCCACTACTGAAAAGGCATAGCCAATATAAATATTTTGTCCCAGAAGCTCATCTGAGACCTCAGTAAACTTGTCAAATTGCTCTTTTTCCTGCACAAAGGATTTGACAACGCGCACACCACGTAGATTTTCCTTGGCGATGGCATTAATTCGTTCAAGAAGAGTTTGAAACTTGGCGAAGCGCGGCCCCATCATCCCCATCATGATACCTGTAAGCGCAAAAATCAGCACTACCATAAGGACAATTACCCACCAAAGTGAAGGCAGGGTGTGAACCGCTAAGATAAAGGAACCAATAAAAAGCAAAGGAAGACGGAAAAGGATTTGGAAAACCATCATCACCATGTTCTGAATTTGGTTGATATCATTGGTCATGCGGACAACCAGATTCCCAGCATTAAACCGCTCAATGTTGGCATAAGAAAAGGTTTGGATCTTACGAAAAGCATCTTCCCGAAGATCCGAAGATACTCCCTGAGCGATATAGGCTGCAAGAATAACATTGACACCACCTGCAACCAGACCCACGAGGGCTACTCCTATCAACCATGCCCCAATACTATAAATAGCCTCATGTTGGCCAGCCAGTAGAGCATCTAAAACCTCCTGCAAATAGCGAGGTTGCAAGAGCGAGCTCGCAACCATCAAGCCTGTCATCACAAAGGATGCCAAGGCTTGCCATTTATAGGCTTTAATTTTTTCAATTAGCATACTTCCTCCTAATCAGATAGACAAAAGGGAGTGACGAAATTCGCCAGCTCCTCTCATTCTTTCATGTTGATGCTATTCTAGCAAAAAAGAGGAATCTTGTCAAAGGCGTTTTCTTATTACAAATTAGTGCGCTTTCACTCGCAAGTAATGCATGAAAAGGCTTTTTATGGTAAAATGAAAAGAAGAACTCTTAAAAGGAGGAGAAGATGAAGAAACAAACCATCGCTGTCTTGGGTCCTGGTTCTTGGGGTACTGCCCTTTCGCAGGTCCTAAACGACAATGGACACGAGGTTCGCATTTGGGGAAATATTCCCGACCAGATCGATGAAATCAATAGCCAACATACAAACAAACGCTACTTTAAAGACATCCTACTCGACGAAAACATCAAGGCATACCATGACTTAGGAGAAACATTGAAAAATGTAGACGCTGTTTTATTTGTTGTCCCAACAAAAGTAACGAGACTGGTTGCCCAACAAGTAGCAAAGGTACTTGATCACAAAGTTGTCATCATGCATGCCTCCAAAGGCTTGGAACCAGATAGCCACAAACGTCTATCAACTATTCTTGAAGAGGAAATCCCAGCTGACCTTCGTAGTGACATTGTCGTTGTTTCAGGTCCTAGCCACGCTGAGGAAACTATTGTGCGGGATATTACCTTGATCACTGCAGCCTCTAAAGACCTTGAAACTGCCCAGTACGTCCAAAATCTCTTTAGCAATCACTACTTCCGCCTCTATACTAATACGGATGTTATCGGGGTTGAAACCGCTGGTGCTCTCAAAAACATCATCGCAGTTGGGGCGGGTGCATTACATGGTCTAGGGTTTGGCGACAATGCCAAGGCGGCCATCATCGCACGTGGCTTGGCAGAAATCACCCGTCTAGGGGTCGCTCTTGGAGCTAATCCTCTGACTTATAGCGGTCTTTCTGGAGTTGGTGATTTGATCGTAACGGGGACATCTGTCCACTCTCGTAACTGGAGGGCAGGTGACGCTCTCGGTCGTGGAGAATCTCTCGCAGACATCGAAGCCAACATGGGCATGGTCATCGAAGGCATTTCAACGACTCGAGCAGCTTACGAATTAGCTCAGGAATTGGGTGTCTACATGCCAATCACACAAGCCATTTACCGAGTCATCTACGAAGGTGTCAATATCAAAGAAGCAATCACTGACATCATGAACAACGAATTTAAAGCAGAAAACGAATGGTCTTAGACCCTTATAGAAAGGAACATTATGAAACAAAAAGTCAGAAAAGCAGTCATCCCTGCCGCTGGATTGGGAACTCGTTTCCTCCCTGCAACTAAGGCCTTGGCCAAGGAAATGTTACCAATCGTAGACAAACCTACCATCCAATTTATCGTTGAAGAAGCTCTCAAATCTGGAATCGAAGATATCTTGGTTGTTACAGGTAAGTCAAAACGTTCCATTGAGGACCACTTCGACTCAAACTTCGAATTGGAATACAACCTCAAAGAAAAAGGGAAAACAGATCTTTTGAAGCTAGTTGATGAAACAACTGGCATGCGTCTGCATTTTATCCGCCAAACTCATCCACGTGGTCTCGGAGATGCTGTTTTGCAAGCCAAAGCTTTCGTCGGAAATGAACCTTTTGTCGTGATGCTTGGGGATGACTTGATGGATATCACTAATGAAAAGGCTGTTCCGCTCACCAAACAACTCATGGATGACTATGAACGTACCCACGCGTCTACTATCGCTGTCATGCCTGTCCCTCACGATGAAGTATCTGCCTATGGAGTTATTGATCCACAAGGCGAAGGAAAAGATGGTCTTTACAGCGTTGAAACCTTCGTTGAAAAACCAGCCCCAGAGGACGCTCCTAGCGATCTCGCTATCATCGGACGCTACCTCCTCACACCTGAGATTTTCCAAATTCTGGAAAACCAAGCTCCAGGTGCTGGAAATGAAATCCAGTTGACGGATGCGATTGACACCCTCAATAAAACACAACGTGTATTTGCTCGTGAGTTCAAGGGAGCTCGTTACGATGTCGGAGACAAGTTTGGCTTTATGAAAACATCCATCGACTACGCTCTGAGACACCCTCAAGTCAAAGATGATTTGAAAGACTACCTCATCCAACTTGGAAAAGAGTTATCTGAGGGGAAATAAAAAATACCTTATATACAAAGAAGAACTAGGGTGGTTGACTATCCTAGTTCTTCTTTTGTTTATCTGACTATTAGTCACATAATAAAAAGCACCGAATCGGTGCGCACTTTTTCAAGTTGTGTACGGACAAAAGCCTTATTTTAACTTTGCTGTGTTGTTTCGAATGGTTCCAACATCTAAATTATATACCATTCTTTTAAAAATAGCAAGAGAACATCTATATAAAATAGAATGACATTTTATTTTTACAACTATAAAAAATTATATTGAAAACGTTTTATAATTTGTTGCTTTTAATAGTAAAAAGATATATAATTTAGCTAAAGTTAATATATTAGCACTTGCTGATACGACTCTTAGATCACAATAAAACGGAGAGCAATAGATGACTAAAAAACCTTACTCTATCGGACTTGATATCGGAACTAACAGCGTCGGATGGGCCGTCATTACAGATGACTATAAAGTCCCATCCAAAAAGATGAAAGTTTTGGGCAATACCGATAAACACTTTATCAAGAAAAATCTCATCGGGGCTCTATTGTTTGATGAGGGGACTACTGCTGAGGCTAGACGCCTTAAACGAACAGCACGTCGTCGCTATACCCGTCGGAAAAATCGTCTTCGCTATCTTCAAGAAATCTTTGCTGAGGAAATGAGCAAGGTGGATAGTAGTTTCTTTCATCGATTGGATGACTCCTTTTTAATTCCTGAGGATAAGAGAGGAAGTAAATATCCTATTTTTGCTACCTTGGCAGAAGAAAAAGAATACCATAAGCAATTTCCAACTATCTATCATTTGAGAAAACATCTGGCAGACTCAAAAGAGAAAGCTGACTTGCGCTTGATTTATCTAGCATTAGCTCATATGATTAAATACCGTGGGCATTTTTTATATGAAGAAGCTTTCGATATTAAAAACAATGATACCCAAAAAATCTTTAACGAGTTTACAAGCATTTACGACAACACCTTTGAAGGAAGTTCACTTAGTGAGCAAAGTGTACAAGTTGAAGCAATTTTTACTGATAAAATTAGTAAATCTGCAAAGAGAGAACGCGTTCTAGAACTCTTTCCAGATGAAAAGTCCACTGGTCTCTTTTCAGAATTTCTCAAACTAATCGTAGGAAATCAAGCTGATTTTAAAAAACATTTTAACTTAGAAGAAAAGGCACCATTACAATTTTCTAAAGACACCTATGATGAGGATTTGGAAAACTTACTTGGACAAATTGGAGATGACTTTGCAGACCTTTTCCTAGTTGCCAAAAAACTCTATGATGCCATTCTTCTATCAGGAATCTTAACTGTCACAGATCTATCTACTAAGGCACCACTGTCAGCATCTATGATTGAGCGCTATGAAAATCATCAAAAAGACTTGGCAACTTTAAAACAATTCATCAAAAACAATCTTCAAGAAAAATATGCTGAAGTTTTTTCTGACCAATCTAAAGATGGGTATGCTGGATATATCGAGGGCAAGACCACACAAGAAGCCTTTTACAAATATATCAAAAATCTTCTCTCTAAATTCGAAGGAGCTGACTATTTCCTTGATAAAATTGAACGTGAAGATTTCTTGAGAAAACAACGTACCTTTGATAATGGTTCTATTCCTCATCAAATTCATCTTCAAGAAATGAATGCCATTCTCCGTCGACAAGAGGAACATTATCCATTTCTGAAGGAAAACAAAGAAAAGATTGAAAAAATCTTAACCTTCCGTATCCCTTACTACGTCGGCCCATTAGCTCGTGGCAATCGTGATTTTGCTTGGCTGACTCGAAATTCTGACCAAGCAATCCGACCTTGGAATTTCGAAGAAATTGTTGATAAAGCAAGCTCTGCGGAATCCTTCATCAATAAAATGACTAACTATGACTTGTATCTCCCAGAGGAAAAAGTTTTGCCTAAGCATAGTCTGTTGTATGAAACATTTGCTGTCTACAATGAATTAACAAAAGTAAAATTTATTGCAGAAGGATTGAGAGACTATCAATTCCTTGATAGTGTACAGAAAAAACAAATTGTCAATCAATTATTCAAAGAGAAAAGAAAAGTAACTGAAAAAGACATCATCCATTATCTACACACTGTTGATGGCTACGATGGAATCGAACTAAAAGGAATGGAGAAGCAATTTAACGCAAGTCTCTCTACTTATCATGATTTACTCAAAATCATCAAGGATAAAGAGTTTATGGATGACCCTAAAAATGAAGAGATTCTTGAAAATATTGTCCATACTCTAACTATCTTTGAAGACCGCGAGATGATTAAGCAACGCCTTGCTCAATATAATTCTCTCTTTGATGAAAAAGTAATCAAGGCACTGACTCGTCGACATTATACTGGTTGGGGAAAACTCTCTGCTAAGCTAATTAACGGCATCTGCGATAAACAAACTGGCAAAACGATTCTTGATTATCTGATCAATGACGATTACAACAATCGTAACTTTATGCAGTTAATCAATGATGACAGACTTTCTTTCAAGGAAATTATCCAAAAGGCACAAGTCGTTGGCAAAACAGATGATTTGAAGCAAGTTGTTCAAGAACTTCCAGGAAGCCCTGCCATTAAAAAGGGAATTTTACAAAGTATCAAGATCGTTGATGAACTTGTTAAGGTTATGGGGCATGCTCCTGAATCCATTGTGATTGAAATGGCTCGAGAAAATCAAACTACTGCCAGAGGGAAAAAGAATTCCCAACAAAGATATAAACGCATTGAAGATTCACTGAAAATATTAGCATCTGGGCTTGATTCAAATATATTAAAAGAAAAGCCAACAGATAATAATCAACTTCAAAACGACCGCCTCTTCCTTTACTATCTCCAAAATGGAAAAGATATGTACACAGGGGAAGCTCTTGACATCAATCAATTAAGTAGCTATGACATTGACCACATCATCCCTCAGGCCTTTATAAAGGACGATTCTCTCGATAACCGCGTCTTAACCAAATCAAAGGAAAATCGTGGTAAATCTGATAATGTTCCTAGTCTGGAGGTTGTTCAAAAAAGAAAAGCTTTTTGGCAACAATTGTTGGATTCTAAGTTGATTTCAGAACGTAAATTTAATAATTTAACCAAAGCTGAACGTGGTGGACTAGATGAACGTGATAAAGTTGGCTTTATCAAGCGTCAGTTGGTTGAAACGCGTCAAATCACAAAACATGTTGCACAGATTTTGGATGCCCGCTTCAATACAGAAGTGAATGAGAAAAACCAGAAGATTCGTACCGTCAAAATCATCACTTTGAAATCCAATCTAGTTTCCAACTTCCGTAAAGAATTTAGGTTATACAAGGTGCGGGAAATCAATGACTACCACCACGCGCATGATGCCTATTTAAATGCAGTGGTTGCTAAGGCTATCCTTAAGAAATATCCTAAACTAGAGCCTGAATTCGTCTATGGGAACTATCAAAAGTACGATCTTAAGAGATACATCTCAAGATCCAAAGACCCTAAAGAAATCGAAAAAGCAACTGAAAAGTATTTCTTCTACTCAAACTTGTTGAACTTTTTTAAAGAAGAGGTGCATTACGCAGACGGAACTATCGTAAAAAGAGAAACTATCGAATACTCCAAAGATAATGGAGAAATCGCTTGGAATAAAGAAAGAGATTTCGCAACCATCAAAAAAGTACTTTCCTATCCACAGGTGAATATTGTGAAGAAGGCAGAAGAACAAACCGTTGGACAAAATGGTGGTCTGTTTGATAACAATATTGTGTCCAAGGAAAAAGTAGTTGACGCAAGTAAACTAATCCCTATCAAATCTGGTTTATCACCTGAAAAATATGGTGGCTATGCAAGACCTACAATCGCTTATTCAGTTCTTGTTATAGCAGATATTGAAAAAGGAAAGACCAAAAAATTAAAGCGAATCAAAGAGATGGTTGGAATAACCATTCAAGATAAAAAGAAATTTGAAGCAAATCCAATCGCCCACCTTGAAAAATGTGGATATAAAAATATCAATCCTAATCTTATTATAAAACTACCTAAGTATAGTCTCTTTGAGTTCAATGGTGGACAACGAAGATTATTAGCAAGCTCTATTGAGTTGCAAAAAGGTAACGAATTGATTTTACCTTACCATTTCACCGCTTTGCTTTACCACGCACAGCGAATTAATAAAATTAGTGAACCAATTCATAAACAGTATGTGGAAGCACATCAAAATGAATTTGAAGAATTACTAACAACAATCATTTCTTTATCTAAAAAATACATCCAAAAATCAAATGTTGAATCATTATTACAACAAGCGTTTGAGCAAGCCGATAAAGATATTTATCAGTTAAGCGAATCCTTTATCTCGCTCTTGAAACTTACATCATTTGGAGCTCCTGGAGCCTTTAAATTCCTTGGTGTTGAAATTAGTCAATCAAGTGTAAGATATAAGCCAAATTCACAATTTTTAGATACTACCCTCATCCACCAGTCCATCACTGGTCTCTACGAGACTCGGATTGATTTAAGCAAACTAGGAGAAGACTAATGGGATGGAGAACCGTTGTTGTCAATACACACTCTAAACTTTCCTACAAGAACAATCACTTAATTTTTAAAGATGCCTCTCGGACAGAGTTGATTCACCTGTCCGAGGTGGACATCCTTCTTTTGGAGACGACGGATGTTGTTCTCTCCACTATGCTGATAAAACGCTTGGTGGATGAAAATATTCTGGTCATCTTTTGTGATGATAAACGCCTGCCAACTGCATACTTAATGCCCTACTACGGTCGACATGATTCCAGTTTGCAACTCTCTCGTCAAATCACATGGAATGAGGAGGCTAAAGCTCAAGTTTGGACGACTATTATTGCACAAAAAATTCTCAATCAGGCTTTTTATCTGGGGAGTTGTGGTTTTCTGGAAAAATCTCAGTCCGTCATCGATCTCTATCATGGTTTGGATTTATTTGATCCTAGTAACCGCGAGGGGCACGCAGCTCGCATTTATTTCAACACCTTGTTTGGAAATGATTTTAGCCGTGAGCAAGATAGTGATGTCAACGCCGCCTTGGACTACGGCTATACCTTGATTTTGAGTATGTTTGCGCGTGAGATTGTGCTATCTGGCTGTATGACTCAGTTTGGCTTGAAACATGCTAATCAGTTTAATCAATTCAACCTAGCTAGCGATATTATGGAGCCTTTTCGTCCGATTATTGACAGAATCGTCTATGAAAATAGAAGCAGTTCTTTTGTCAAAATCAAGCGAGAACTTTTCACTATTTTCTCAGATACCTTCCACTACAATGGCAAAGATATGTACCTGTCCAATATCGTCAGTGACTATACTAAAAAAGTCATTCAAGCTCTCAATCAACCCGAGAAAGGAGTTCCTGAGTTTAGGATATGAGTTATCGATATATGCGTATGATTTTAATGTTTGATATGCCGGTTGATACTGTAGAGGAACGCAAGGCCTATCGGAAATTTCGGAAGTTCCTCATAGATGAGGGATTTATCATGCACCAATTCTCCATCTATAGCAAGCTTTTGCTCAATAACTCTGCTAATAATGCCATGATTGAGCGACTCAAAACTCATAATCCAAAAAAAGGAAACATTACTCTCTTAACCGTTACAGAAAAGCAATTTTCTCGCATGATTTACTTAAATGGTGAGCGAAATACCAGCGTAGCAAACTCCGACGCACGTTTAGTTTTTCTAGGAGAGGAGCCTGGAGATGAAGATTAATTTCCCATTATTGGATGAACCATTGGCTATTGAAAATGCAACCTTTTTAGTATTGGAAGACCAGCTTACCTTTTCAACTATCGTCAAGCGGTTCTACCAGTACACTGATGATGGAGAATTAAAGTTGTTTAATAGAAATCTAAAAGCTCTGAAAGAATCTGAATTACTAGTGATAACGGATGTCTTAGGATACAATCTAAACTCACCTGCTATGCTTAAACTGATACATGCCGATCTTGAAAATCAGCTTAATGACAAGCCCAAAGTCAAATCCATGATTGAAAAGCTGGTTGCTACGATTACAGAATTGCTGGCATTTGAGTGTTTGGAAAACGAATTGGACCTAGAGTACGACGAAATCACCATTCTAGAGTTGATCGATGCTCTAGGGGTCAAAGTTGAAACTCTGAGTGATACACCTTTCGAAAAGATGCTAGAAATTGTCCAAGTTTTTAAATATCTTTCAAAAAAGAAACTCCTTGTTTTCATCAATGCGACCGCCTATCTATCAAAGGATGAGTTAGTCAATCTAATTGAGTATATCCAACTCAATCAACTAAGAGTCTTATTTGTCGAACCTCGGAAAGTCTATGATTTCCCGCAGTATGTGCTGGATCAAGACTATTTCTTGAACCCTGAAAATATGGTATAATAAGAGTAACAATTGGAACCTGACGAGCTGAAGTCCAGCTGGGACAAATGGCGCGATTACGAAATTTCGTGAGAAAAATTTTTCTACGAGGTTTTAGAGCTGTGTTGTTTCGAATGGTTCCAAAACTTCCTGTCCCGTCTTTGTTCTTAGATACCAGTTTTAGAGCTGTGTTGTTTCGAATGGTTCCAAAACTTTCCACCTCAAAATCAAACGACCGCTCAAGTTTTAGAGCTGTGTTGTTTCGAATGGTTCCAAAACAAACTCGTCTGATACTGCTGTGATGTCATGGTTTTAGAGCTGTGTTGTTTCGAATGGTTCCAAAACTTATCCTCCATTAGTATTAGTAACTTTAAGGTTTTAGAGCTGTGTTGTTTCGAATGGTTCCAAAACAATGAAGCCGACAATCAATGAAGATTTATTAGTTTTAGAGCTGTGTTGTTTCGAATGGTTCCAAAACCAGTTTATAACTACGCAGAACAATTCGAACGTTTTAGAGCTGTGTTGTTTCGAATGGTTCCAAAACACATTCAAGCGAACACAAGGACAGGATTGTGTTTTAGAGCTGTGTTGTTTCGAATGGTTCCAAAACCTCGTGTTACGCCAATTTCTCTAGCTACCTGTTTTAGAGCTGTGTTGTTTCGAATGGTTCCAAAACTCTGGATCATTTTCGTCCTTCTTGTAATAGGTTTTAGAGCTGTGTTGTTTCGAATGGTTCCAAAACCAGTCCTTGGATGGCTGCTTCAGCGTTGTCGTTTTAGAGCTGTGTTGTTTCGAATGGTTCCAAAACCGCAAGCGGGTTATCGAGTTCTTCGGGCCTGTTTTAGAGCTGTGTTGTTTCGAATGGTTCCAAAACAACGTTCAAAAGTTGCTTTTGAAACCTTAAGTTTTAGAGCTGTGTTGTTTCGAATGGTTCCAAAACATGCGCTAAAATTATCCTCTTCTTCGTTAGGTTTTAGAGCTGTGTTGTTTCGAATGGTTCCAAAACATCACACCACAATCACTATTGGAACAATCGGTTTTAGAGCTGTGTTGTTTCGAATGGTTCCAAAACACTATTTTATACTGTATTTGTTAGATAGTAGTTTTAGAGCTGTGTTGTTTCGAATGGTTCCAAAACATCACACCACAATCACTATTGGAACAATCGGTTTTAGAGCTGTGTTGTTTCGAATGGTTCCAAAACACTATTTTATACTGTATTTGTTAGATAGTAGTTTTAGAGCTGTGTTGTTTCGAATGGTTCCAAAACTTGACTTTCTATACTTCTAAAGTCGAGGAGGTTTTAGAGCTGTGTTGTTTCGAATGGTTCCAAAACCGACGTTCCATGGCTGGGTCTTTTTCAATTGTTTTAGAGCTGTGTTGTTTCGAATGGTTCCAAAACACGGACGAATAGGAGGTAATAGGTTGGGCAGTTTTAGAGCTGTGTTGTTTCGAATGGTTCCAAAACTGCCCTATTTATTATAGAAAGGAGCATCATGTTTTAGAGCTGTGTTGTTTCGAATGGTTCCAAAACTGCAAAAAGTTGCTACGTACCCAACAAGTCGTTTTAGAGCTGTGTTGTTTCGAATGGTTCCAAAACCATGCTTACAATAAAGTAGCTGGGTTCATCGTTTTAGAGCTGTGTTGTTTCGAATGGTTCCAAAACGCGTTGCTTGGATGCAAGCCCGCAAGGGTCGTTTTAGAGCTGTGTTGTTTCGAATGGTTCCAAAACATTAAAAATACGACTAGAGGCCTGTTTGGGGTTTTAGAGCTGTGTTGTTTCGAATGGTTCCAAAACATTTCGTACCTATTTTCGCGTTTAACGTGGGTTTTAGAGCTGTGTTGTTTCGAATGGTTCCAAAACACGAATTGCTGGATCTTGGGCTAACGTCCAGTTTTAGAGCTGTGTTGTTTCGAATGGTTCCAAAACTTGGCTGGGTATTCGATTGTCCTGGCGTGGGTTTTAGAGCTGTGTTGTTTCGAATGGTTCCAAAACGTCTTCATCTGTTAATAACCCCTTTTCATTGTTTTAGAGCTGTGTTGTTTCGAATGGTTCCAAAACCCGAAAGGATTCAGTCGAACTAACCTACATGTTTTAGAGCTGTGTTGTTTCGAATGGTTCCAAAACGAACAATACATAGATCCAAAAGCTCGTAAAGTTTTAGAGCTGTGTTGTTTCGAATGGTTCCAAAACTCGAGTTAGTTGATAAGGAGCATCGACTTTGTTTTAGAGCTGTGTTGTTTCGAATGGTTCCAAAACCGTTTTGTAAGGCTTCTATAGCCTTACGTTGTTTTAGAGCTGTGTTGTTTCGAATGGTTCCAAAACACACTATAATCGGATTAACCAAATTCGCTTGTTTTAGAGCTGTGTTGTTTCGAATGGTTCCAAAACGACCCAAAGGAGAAAAAATAAAGCCGAGTGGTTTTAGAGCTGTGTTGTTTCGAATGGTTCCAAAACCCTTATCTGAGTAATCACGATGCCCTTCAAGTTTTAGAGCTGTGTTGTTTCGAATGGTTCCAAAACTGACTTTGCAAACGACATTCCAAACTCAGCGTTTTAGAGCTGTGTTGTTTCGAATGGTTCCAAAACCTGCTGTCGCTTGACGGGCACTCTCATCACGTTTTAGAGCTGTGTTGTTTCGAATGGTTCCAAAACATAAAGAACGAGGAGCGGGCAGACATGAAAGTTTTAGAGCTGTGTTGTTTCGAATGGTTCCAAAACTAGACAGTAAGAATTCAGCGTATTGCTTCCGTTTTAGAGCTGTGTTGTTTCGAATGGTTCCAAAACACTTTTATCATTCCAGAGATTGAGGGTAAAGTTTTAGAGCTGTGTTGTTTCGAATAGTTCAAATTTACATAAAAAGCTACTCATTTTTTGAGTAGCTTTTTAACTATCCCCCCTACACATAGCTCATTCCCTTATAGCATAGGAAAACGGCTAGTGCGATAAAAAGTACGGTTGCTCCGATTCGCTGGCTGGTACTGTACATCCTTCTCTCCCATCTGACTGGGAAGATGACTGCTAGAAAAGCACCGCCTACTGCGCCACCAATATGCCCTGCTAGGCTGATTCCTGGAATCAGAACACTTCCAATGATATTTATAACGAAAAGCGTCAGATAGGATTGCCCTAACTGCTGGATATAGGGGCTGCGAGTCGCATAGCGCAAAACGATAATCGCAGCAAATAATCCATAGAGAGAAGTGGAGGCACCTGCTGCTAGGACTTTCGGTGTGAAAGCAAAAACAAAGAGATTGCCCATCATTCCTGATAAGAGATATAGAAGGAAAAATTGCTTAGAGCCGAAAATCTCCTCCACTTGTCGTCCAAGAAAGTAGAGTGAAATCATATTGACAATGAAATGCTCCCAACCGATATGTACAAAGATAGCTGAAAAAAGACGCCAAATCTGCTCAGGGAACAAGCGAATGATCGGTCCATACATAGCTCCAAACTGAAAAAGAGTTTTTGCCTGATCAAAGTTGATACCCGTAGTAATCAGCATCAAGAGAAATACCAAAGCTGTCACTAGGAGGAAAAAACTAGTCACAGGGTAGCGTTTATCAAAGATTTCCTTCATAGATTAGCACCTCCTGGACGGGAATATCATGGTCTTCCAAGTTAAACTCCTGAATTTGGCAAGGATAAACCGTACTCAAAGTATGACCAGTAAAATGTTCCAGATAGCGGTCATAATAACCTCCACCATATCCAATCCGATAGCCCTCTGTTGTAAAAGCCAAGCCCGGAACATGAATTAAATCAATCTGAGACGGATCCACAACTTCCAAGTCTCCTTTCGGTTCCAGTAAACCAAAGGAAGTTTTTACCAATTGCTGCGGATTATAGACCACAAACTCCATGCGCCCCTTGGGATAGGTTTTGGGTATCAGAACCTTTTTGCCCTCCTTCAGCGCCTGCTTGATCAATTCTTGCGTTTGAAATTCATGAGGGAAAGAGAGATAGGTTGCGATGGTCTTGGCTTCTTGGTAAAAAGGATGTTGCAAAAGCCGATCCGTTAAAGCTCGATCCACAGCCTGTTTTTGTTCCTGAGATAGAGCCTTCATTTCTTGCAAAATTTTCTTGCGTAGTTCTGCTTTCATAGATAATACCTCTACTCTGCCGCCTTCTTTTTCAGGAAACTAGAGACCGCATCAACCCCAATAGCTAAGGCCTCTTCCTTAGGGCTCATCTGAGGGTGATGAAGGGCGTAGGGACTATCGATACCCAGCCAGAACATAACGCCATCAACCTTCGAAAGGAGATAACCAAAGTCTTCACCTGTCATAGCAGGCTCGATATCAATCAACTCAATTCCCTCTTTTTCTTCAAAGAAGTCCATCAGTTCACGCGCCAATGCAGGATGGTTCTCCACAGGTAGGTAGCCTCCTTGCTTGAGTTCTACTTCGACTTTCATATCAAAGGCTGCTGCAACCCCTTCTGCGACTGTCTTGACTCTTTTTTGTACCAAGAGGCTCATTTCCTGAGTCAAGGCGCGAATGGTTCCGTGTAAAAATGCTGTGTCTGTAATGACATTGTTGGTTGTTCCAGCTTGGAAAAGGCCAAAGGTCACCACCGCTCCCTCGATTGGGTTGACATTGCGGCTAACAACTGACTGCACTTGGGTCACAAAGTAACTAGCAGCCACCAAGGCATCATTGGCCTCATGCGGGAAGGCTGCGTGCCCGCCTTTTCCTTTAAAACGAATCTTCACCTCACAAGTCCCTGCAAAGAGCGTATGGGTATTGGTCGCAATCTGACCGACCTTCAAATCTGGACGAACATGGAGACCATAAAATTGGTCTGGTAGCCAGTCCCCAAAAGCACCATCCTCATACATGAGCATACCACCAGCTTCATTTTCTTCAGCAGGCTGAAATAGGAAGAGCAGATTATTCTTAGGTTGTTCCTCAAGGGCGCGTTCTAGACAGCCCAAGGCAATGGTCATATGAAAATCATGGCCACAAGCATGCATACGACCTTGGTGTTGAGAGGCGAAAGGCAGTCCTGTTTGTTCGACGATAGGCAGACCGTCAATGTCTGTTCGCCAACCAATGATTCGCTCCGGCTGACTTCCCTGCAGGTAGACCAAAATTCCTGTCCGCCAAGTACGAACTTGAACAAAGTCCTTGCCCGTAGTCAATTTTTTAATCACATCCAACAAATAAGCCTGAGTCTTGAATTCCTCCAAGCCAATCTCTGGAATCTGGTGCAAATCTCGTCTAGTCTGAATCAAATCTAACATCTATCTATCCTCCAATATAGCAGAAAGAGGCTGGAAAAAGGGTTCCGCCTCTTTTTTACTTTTACAAGGTACGAAGCGCATCCTCTAGCGCTGTTTTTTGTTGGGTTTGGGCATCAATTTCTTTAATGATACGAGCTGGAACACCTGCTACCACCACATTTTCTGGGACATCTTGGGTAACGATAGCTCCTGCCGCAACGACTGAACCGCTGCCGATTTGGACTCCTTCGATGACCACTGCATTGGCACCGATAAGAACATTGTCTCCGACACGAACTGGATCGGCACTGGCTGGTTCAACCACACCTGCCAAAACTGCACCCGCACCAACGTGGCTGTTCTTCCCAACGATAGCGCGGCCACCAAGGATAGCACCCATGTCAATCATGGTTCCTGCACCGATTTCAGCACCTATATTGATAACAGCTCCCATCATGATAACAGCATTGTCACCAATTTCAACTTGGTCACGGATAATAGCACCTGGCTCGATACGAGCGTTGATAGCACGTTTATCTAGCAAAGGAACTGCAGAATTACGAGCATCTTGCTCGACAACATAGTCTTGATTTTCTACTAAACCTTCGAGAAGCGGAGCAACATCCTTCCAGTCTCCGAATAGGACATTTCCTAGTTTGACAACAGAGCTAGGCACAGCAGATGCGAGTTGCCCCTCAAAGGTTACTTTGACACTGGTTTTCTTTTCCGCATTGGCGATAAATTGGATGATTTCTTGGGCATTCATTTTTGTGGCAGTCATAGGCGCCTCCTAGTTCGTTATAATGATACCTATTCTACCAAAAAAGGCTTCAAATTTGAAGCCTTAAGCACTCGAACAGAACATTTTACCTTTCCTTCGTTTCCTCAATTGATAAGAAAACCATCGGAACGATAATCAAAATCATAGCCAAAGCTAGAAAACCATCCAAAACCATACCTAGAAAT
The DNA here is from genome assembly GCF_021497885.1 of Streptococcus oralis. Taxonomy (NCBI): domain Bacteria; kingdom Bacillati; phylum Bacillota; class Bacilli; order Lactobacillales; family Streptococcaceae; genus Streptococcus; species Streptococcus oralis. The sequence continues at coordinate 139,008 of NZ_CP046523.1, read as the reverse complement.
AGCACACTTAACAATGCGGAAGATAAAGGTTCACTGGCACTCACAACTGACACAACTAACGGTGAGACGAGTAGCACAGCCTTCATCGAAAGGAAAAAAGCGAAAGCCGTTCCAAACACAGCAATAGTAAAACAAATCAAAAGGCTCGTCACATCAAGTTGGAAGGTAATCTGATGAATAGGATAAAGAAAATTGCTAAAAACACCTGCTAGCAACATCCCCCAACCAACGGTTGGCACAAAACCATAGTCACGTGCAAAACGCTGAGGCAGGATAACGTTGAACATAACACCTACAGCACTGAGGAGTCCAGTGACCAAAGCTAAGGGAGTCATGGACAACTGGGACAAATCTCCTTTTGTGGCCATCAAAAAAACACCTAACATGGCAATTAAAACATAGAGAATGGCTGTGATAGAAGCCTTCTTTTTATAGACGATACGATTATAAAACAAGATAAAAACTGGACTGATAAATTGCAAAATGGTCGCCGTCGTCGCATTGGAATACTCAACACAGAGATAAAAGAAAAACTGCACAGAAAAAATACCTAGAATAGCATAGGCTAAAAAAGGCAGATAATTTTTCTTGTCCCGCCAGATATCCAATAACTGGGTGCGTAACTGAAAGGCTGATAAAACTAAAACCAAACTCCCTGCCACTAGCAAGCGCATGGAAGTGATCCAGCCAGACGACACCTGATAATGGGCGAAAAAATATTCTCCTAAAATACCACAAATCCCCCAGATTAGACCTGACAACAGTGAATATAGAGTTCCCTTAAAAATCTTCTTTTGATACTTATTCATTCTCCTATTGTAACACGAAATGAAAAAAGAAAAAAGTAGCATGAAAAATATTATTGAATGAATCATGCTACTTTTTTATTCTATCGATTTGATTGATTTGAGCGAGTTGATGAGCTTGTTCCCGAACTGCTACTTGAGCTTGGGAGAGTTGGGGTAGGAAGAGTGGGTAAACTTCCTAAAATACTCTTCCAAGCATTTTGATAATCGGCATCGCTCCCTCCGATGGCAAAGCGGTAAGTGGTTACTGGCGCCCCTTCTTTAGTAGCCCAATAGCTCGTTACTGTAGAACCTGAAACGGTGACTTCTTTGCCATTGATTGTGACCTTGCCAGGTTTCTCTCCTGTCGATTTGAGGACTTGAGACTTGGTCACGCTTGGATCTAGACTAAAGCGCTCATTTCCCCATATGCCAGGTTCGGCTTGTTGAATGGCATTGACCAAGTGGGCCATATAATTGGCGTTGCGGTAGTGACCTGCTCCTTTAGCTAACGGTCGGTTGTCGTCGTGACCTAACCAGCCCCCTAGAGTCAAGCGTGGCGTAGAAAGCATGAGCCACATATTTTCATCTTCATTGGTCGTACCAGTTTTTCCAATCCAGTCGGCGCGAGCTAGGCTTGGATTGATGGAAGCCAAGTCGGTCTGGAAGCTCGAAGTAATTCGAGATGAGATCACCTCCCGAAGCAGATTCTGCATGATGGTCGCTGTCGCTTTTGAATAAACTTGGACAGGTTGACTTTTATGCTCATAAATCACTTGTCCCGTCGTCGATTCAATCTTCGCAATCATATGTTTCTTATGGTAAACTCCGTTGTTGGCCAGAGTCTGATATCCGTTGGTATGCTGGGCAACTGTAACATCAATCCCCCCACCCATCGGTAAACTTTCGATACCATATTCTGGGATTTCATAACCCATTTTTTCCATATATCCCTTGACATCGACACCCTTCTCTCGGAGCGTACGATAAGTCCAGTAGGCTGGGATATTCCATGAATAGTTGAGGGCTTCTCCTAAGGTCATCATCCCTGTACCAGGACTATTGACATACATGATGGGATTGCCGTTTGAAAAGTTTGTCGGGTAGTTAGACAAGATGCTTGCACTTCCCATCAAACCTTGGTCAATCGCGATACCATAGGCCAGTATAGGCTTAGTGGTTGAAGCTGGAGAACGCTTGGTATCGATAGCGTGATTGTTCTGATTTTCTTGGTAATTACGGCCACCAACAAATCCAAGGATGGCTCCCGTTTGGTTGTCCATGAGGACATTCCCCACCTCAGGCTGACCTGTCGAATCATCTAGCAGGTAGCCGTAGGTCGCAACCGCATTTTGCATCGCAGCATGAACATTTTTATTGATAGTTGTCGTAATCTTATATCCACCATTTTCAATTTCCTTGGTTGCTAGGTCATGATAAGCTTTCTGGATGAACTCATTCTTTAACTCTTGAGCAGAGACATGATCTCTCTCAACTAGATAGTCGTACATTCGATCGGTAGCTTCTGCCAAGGTTGCATAGTAGAGATAGTCACGCGCCGTACCGTTGACACTACCTGATGGTAGAAAGTCTTGCTTAAAGTCATAATTCTTGTACTTGTCGTAATCTTCCTGACTCAGAGCTCCTGTCCGATACATATTGTAGAGGACATCCTTGGCACGCTTGATTCCCAAAGCCATATCCTCATCACTCTTCATACTGCCATCAGATTCATAAGGGGAATAACTAATCGGACTCTGTGGCAAGCCTGCGATAAAGGCAGCTTGAGGTATCGTCAAATCTGAAGCATTAACACCGAAAATTCCTTCTGCAGCCTGCTGGGCACCTGCAATATTTTGACCTTTGTGATTGCGGCCAAAAGGAGCAATGTTAAGGTAGGTTGTTAAAATCTCATCCTTACCCATAACCCGTTCTAAAGCTAGAGCATCTATGATTTCTGTCGCCTTACGAGCTAGAGTGGGAGCATCCCCTACCACTTGCTGCTTGATAACCTGCTGGGTCAAGGTCGAACCACCACTGGACGACCCTAGACCGACAAAGGTTCCCAAGGTCGCACGAATAACGGCCTTAGGCACAACTCCCTTGTGCTCGTTGAAATTCTCGTCCTCTGTCGCAATGATAGCCTTTTTAAGATTATCCGAAATAGCACCTGAAGCGACTGAAGTGCGCAACAAATCGCCCTCAATCGAAGCAATGGTACTGCCGTCAGAATAAGTGATTTCTGAGATAGAGGCAATATCCTTCACTTGCTTGACCAGTTCTTCTGTTTGAGGTACCTGGGCCTTGTCAAATAGAGCCACTCCATATCCCATAGCCACCCCAGCACCAAACAGTCCACCGATAAAGGCCAGAATAAAGAGAGTGTTGAAGGTCACTTTAAAAGCACTCAAAACCTTAGCCAAAATAGACCCAACCCTTCTGACTTTGTCAGAAGAAGCTACTTTCTTATCAGTCTTTTTACTTGCTTGCTTTTTCTCCCATTTGGCAGTTAGTTGCTGGAAAAAATGCAGCATTTTAGTTTTTAATTCATCAATTCTTTTTTTCATGAATGTCCTCGCTTTCTTTATTATACCATAAAAGGGAAACTTTCAATAAAATAGCCACTTTCTTCCCTATTCTACTAGGCTATTGACCAAGTTTGTGATACAATAGGTAGAAACAATATTTTATAAAGGAGAAAAGACACATGCACATTTTTGATGAGCTAAAAGAGCGTGGTTTGATCTTTCAAACGACTGATGAAGAAGCTTTGCGCAAAGCCCTAGAAGAAGGTCAAGTTTCTTATTATACTGGCTACGATCCAACTGCTGACAGCCTTCACCTAGGTCACCTTGTCGCAATCTTGACAAGTCGTCGTTTGCAACTAGCAGGTCACAAACCTTATGCGCTCGTTGGCGGTGCTACAGGTCTCATCGGAGATCCGTCCTTCAAAGATGCTGAACGTAGTCTCCAAACAAAAGACACAGTAGAGGGCTGGGTCAAGTCTATCCAAGGACAACTTTCTCGTTTTCTTGATTTTGAAAATGGGGAAAATAAAGCTGTCATGGTCAACAACTACGACTGGTTTGGCAGCATCAGCTTCATTGACTTCCTCCGTGATATCGGAAAATACTTCACTGTCAACTACATGATGAGTAAGGAGTCTGTGAAAAAACGGATTGAAACAGGAATTTCTTACACTGAGTTTGCCTACCAAATCATGCAAGGTTATGACTTCTTTGTCCTTAACCAAGAGCACAACGTAACGCTACAAATCGGTGGTTCTGACCAGTGGGGAAATATGACCGCAGGTACCGAATTGCTTCGCCGTAAGGCTGATAAGACTGGCCACGTGATCACAGTGCCACTCATTACAGACGCAACTGGTAAGAAATTTGGTAAATCAGAAGGAAACGCAGTCTGGCTCAATCCTGAAAAGACTTCCCCATACGAAATGTACCAATTCTGGATGAACGTCATGGATGCTGACGCCGTTCGCTTCTTGAAAATCTTTACTTTCTTGTCACTGGATGAGATCGAAGACATCCGTAAACAGTTTGAAGCGGCGCCACACGAACGCTTGGCTCAGAAAGTCTTGGCTCGTGAAGTCGTCACACTTGTTCACGGAGAAGAAGCCTACAAAGAAGCCCTCAACATCACTGAGCAACTCTTTGCAGGAAACATCAAAAACCTTTCTGTTAAAGAACTCAAACAAGGACTTCGTGGAGTGCCAAACTACCAAGTTCAAGCAGATGAAAACCACAATATCGTAGAACTTCTCGTGTCATCTGGTGTAGTTAACTCAAAACGCCAAGCCCGTGAAGACGTTCAAAACGGTGCTATCTACGTAAATGGTGACCGTATCCAAGACCTTGACTATGTCTTGACTGACGCAGATAAGTTAGAAAACGAACTAACTGTTATCCGTCGCGGGAAGAAAAAATACTTCGTATTGACTTACTAAACTCTTCAACATTTACCTATAAACAAAGGAGTTAACCTCAAGAAAGGTAACTCCTTTTTTCTGTTAATAACTCTCATCTATCTATTTTTAATAGACAGACTACGCAAGACAATGCGCAAGGTTGTTAGATTATGTAAGATAGAGAGATTTGAAGGACTGAGCCAATTAAATAAGCCAAAGCCAATCAAACTACTATTTACGACAATGGTATCTTGAATATTCTTCTTGATGAGTATTTGCAAAGATGATGATAGCGAATCCAACTCTTGGAAGAAATCCAAGCGATTATCTAACAATAAGATATCACTCATCTGCTTAGAAATATCTGCGCTCTCATTCATCACCACACCGATATCTGATAGGGTTAGAGCCGCTGAGTCATTCAACCCATCTCCAACCATCAAAATAGTATGACCTGCTTTCTGCAGTTCCTCTACTAACTCAAATTTCCCATCAGGTTTCAAGTCTGTATAGACCTGATCAAACGGCAAATCTTTTACTAATTCCTCTGTCCTAACCAGGGTGTCCCCTGTGGCCAGAATCAATTTTTTCCCTTGTGCCTTAAGTTTCTCCAAGGCTACTTTTGCTTCTTTTCTCAAAGGAGTATGAATGCAGAACATTCCAATCAATTCATTCTGATAAGCTAAGAATAAGAGATTGTAGTGACTCTTGTACTCTTCAATTAAAGCATTTTGCTCCGAACTGATATGAATCTGCTCATCCTGCATCAAGACATAATTTCCAATAAGAACTGGTTGCCCATCAATATGGGACTTAATTCCCTTGCTTGCAATATATTGGAGTTTCCCATGCATTTCCTCATGTTCAATCCCCTCTATCTCAGCTTGCTTGACAATGGCATTAGCAATAGGATGATAAATGTGTTCCTCAAGACAGGCACTGATTCTGAGAATATCTTCCTCGCTATAATCCCCAAAAGGTAACACCTTTTCAACTATAGGATAGCTAGTTGTGATTGTTCCTGTCTTATCAAACAAGAAAGTATCAACTTCCAGATATTTCTCTAGAACATCTCCATCCTTAATCACCATTTCACGGTTCAACCCCTCTTTGATAGCTGTCAAATAAGCTACAGGAGTAGAGATTTTCAAAGCGCAGGAGAAATCGACCAATAGGAATGAAATAGCCTTAGAAAAAGAGCCCGTTAATAGGTAAGTCAGACCAGCCCCCAAGAAATTATATTTGACGACCTTGTCCGCCATCTTGATGAAATAGCGTTGTTTCGTTTTCTTATTTTCTTCAGATTTCTTCATCAACTCAATCAGCTGTAAAATACGGCTGTTCATCTGATTATCGGTTACACGAATGCGTAGCTCCCCAGTCTCCAAGACTGTGTTTGCACAAACCAAATCAGACTCTCTTTTTTCAACTGGAAAACTCTCTCCCGTCAAGGAACTTTCGTTGACCATACCTAAACCTGAAACTACTTGTCCATCAAACAGAATTTCATTTCCTTGAGATAGGACCAAGACATCTCCTATTTGAACATCGGAACTCTTGATACTAACGACCGTATCACCCTGTACCAAGAATACATCGCTTTCTTTTGCAAGAAGGCTTTGTTCTAAATCTGTTGCAGTTTTTTTCAAGGACCACTGATCTAAATGATTCCCCAAATCAAGCATAAACATGATGTTGCTGGCAGTCTTGGATTGATTCATGAACAAAGACAATAAAATCGCCGAACAGTCCAAGACCTCCATCGTTAGTTCCTTACGCGCTAGGGTCTGATAGGCTTCTCTAACATAACCCAAAGCCTGGTAACAGGTCCAGATATATCGAATAGGATAAGGTACAAAACTACGAAAAAGCACACGCTTAATCGCTGCACCTGAAACGATAGAATAGGCACTCTCTTCTCTACGAACAGGAAGAGTCATCAACTCAGAAACTTTCCCTTTATCAATTCTTTTTAAAAAGGCTTCTGCATTGTCTAATACAGAGAAGCCTTCTTTTATACGTAGGGTAAAGTGCTGTTGATCCATGTAAAACTGAATAGACTCAATTCCCTTCTCATCTCTCGCCAAGGAACGAAGATAGTCTTGAATATCCAAGGTGAGTGAAAAAGAAGATGATAGTCGGATATGTTGATATCCTCTATATAGCACTTTAAAAGACATATTATTCTCCTATAAGGCTATCTAATTGCTCTTCTTTTTTCTCTTGCTCATACAAATATTTAGCATCTTGCAAAACATCGTCTCCATGTTGCTTCACAACAGAAACAGATGCATCTAGCTCATCTTTAAACTTGTAAGCCTTAGCCAAAGCTTTAGAATAACCTTTTTTAGCTTCCTTACTTGCTAAGATTTTCAAACCAAGGGTACCAAATGCGACACCACCCAAAAATAATGAAGATTTTTTCGCAACTTTTGCAACGGTTAGTACTTCTTTTAACATACTTATTTCCTCCTTATCATTATTATATAGCAATTTAGATATAAAAGCAATTTCATTTTATAAATTGAAGAATTAGTTTTATTTCTACTGAATCTCCCATCTACTTACTCCTGAAGTTGCTTTCACTTGTCTCTTTTGATACACTTAAACTATGAATACAAACCTCAAACCAAAACTCCAGCGCTTTGTTGCTGCTAGCTCCTTTGCCTGCCCCATCTGCCAAGAAAATCTGACCTTGGTCGAAACTAGTCTCAAGTGTAGCAATCGCCATTCTTTTGATCTGGCAAAATTCGGCTATGTCAACTTGGCTCCTCAGATCAAGCAATCTGCCAACTACAACAAAGAAAACTTTCAAAATCGCCAGCAAATTCTTGAAGCTGGTTTTTATCAGGCTATTTTAGAAGGTATCTCGGACTTACTAACAACTAATCCATCCGCAAAAACAGTCTTGGATATCGGCTGTGGCGAAGGATTCTACTCTCGCAAGCTCCAAGAAAAACACTCTGATAAAACCTTCTATGCCTTTGATATTTCCAAAGATTCCGTTCAAATCGCTGCCAAAAGCGAACCCAACTGGGCGGTTAATTGGTTTGTCGGTGACCTGGCTCGTCTTCCTATAAAAGACGCTAGCATGGATATCCTGCTTGATATCTTTTCCCCTGCCAACTATGGGGAATTTCGTCGCGTTTTATCCAAAGATGGTATCTTGATCAAGGTCATCCCAACTGAAAATCACCTCACAGAAATCCGTCAAATGGTGCAGGACCAGCTGACAAAGAAGGACTATTCCAACCAAGATATCAGAGAACATTTCCAAGAACACTTCAGCATCCAATCTAGCCAAATAGCCTCCCTGACAAAACTCATCACAGAAGAGCAACGCCAAGCCCTGCTTGCCATGACACCCTTACTCTTTCACGTTGACCAAACCAAGATTGACTGGAGTCAACTGACAGAGATTACCATTGAGGCAGAGATTTTGGTTGGGAAAGTACTGTAAATAAAACTTTCAGATAAGACAAAACCCGCACCTTCAAGGTACGGGTTTAAATTATGTAATTATTAGTTCAAGTGCCAGATATCTTCGTTGTACTGAGCGATTGTACGGTCAGATGAGAAGAATCCTGCTTTAGAAATGTTAACGATGACTTTATCCAACCATGCGTCACGGTCTTCGTAGTCAGCAAGCATTTGCTCTTTCACTTTGATGTAATCTTCCAAGTCAAGAAGAGTCATGAACCAGTCTTTGTTGATCAATTCGTTGTAAAGACGTTCCAAGCGTTCTTTCTTACCTACTGCAAGAACAGCATCGCTCACGATGAAGTCAACCAATGGTTTGATAGCTTTACGAGCGTAGAATTCGCTTGATTTGTAAGCTGCTTTTGCGTAAAGATCGATAACAGTTTCTGAATCTTCACCGAAGATGTAGATGTTTTCGTCGCCAACCAATTCAGCGATTTCCACGTTAGCTCCGTCCATAGTACCAAGAGTCAAAGCTCCATTCAACATGAATTTCATGTTACCAGTACCTGAAGCTTCTTTAGAAGCAAGTGAGATTTGTTCTGAGATGTCACATGCTGGGATAAGGAAGCTTGCCGCAGTAACGTTGTAGTTTTCAACCATTACGACTTGCAAGTGTGGAGCTACAGCTGGGTCGTTAGCAATCACTTCTGACAAGCAAAGGATCAAGTGAATGATGTCTTGGGCAATTGTGTAGGCAGGAGCTGCTTTACCACCAAAGAAGACTGTGATTGGACGAGCAGGGATGTTACCAGCCTTGATATCAAGGTATTTGTGGATCACATACAAAGCGTTCATTTGTTGGCGTTTGTACTCGTGAAGACGTTTGATTTGGATATCAAAGATAGAGTTTGTATTGATTTCCACACCTTGGTGTTCTTTCAAGTGACGAGCCAATTTACGTTTGTTGTGAGCCTTGATGCTTTCCAATTTTTCTTTGACAGCAGCCTTGTCTTCGTATGACAAGAGTTTTTCAAGCTCATCTGCTTCATGGTGCCAACCACGGCCAATAATCTCATCCAAGTAGTGAGACAAGCTTGGGTTAGCATGCATGAGCCAACGACGGAATGTGATACCGTTTGTTTTGTTATTGAATTTTTCTGGGTAGATGTCGTAGAAGGCTTTCAACTCAGAGTTCTTCAAGATCTCAGTGTGAAGAGCCGCAACCCCGTTTACGCTGTATCCGTAGTGGATATCCATGTGAGCCATGTGAACACGTCCGCTCTCGTCGATGATTTGAACAGCTGGATCTTTGTATTCTGCCTTCACACGGCGGTCCAATTCTTCGATGATTGGTACCAAGTGAGGAACCACTTCTTCCAAGAATTCAAGAGGCCATTTTTCAAGGGCTTCAGCAAGGATTGTGTGGTTAGTGTAGGCAGTCATGCTACGAACGATAGAGATTGCTTCATCAAGTTCGATACCACGCGCAGTCAAGAGACGGATCAATTCAGGGATCACCATTGATGGGTGAGTATCGTTGATTTGTACAACTGCATAGTCTGCAAGGTCATGCAAGTTGCTTCCTTTCTCGATTGCTTCGTCGATGATTAATTGTGCACCGTTTGAAACCATGAAGTATTGTTGGAAGATACGGAGCAATTCACCTTGCTTGTCGCTATCGTCTGGGTAAAGGAAGAGAGTCAAGTTGCGAGCGATATCTGTCTTGTCAAAGTTGATACCATCTTCGATGATAGAAGAATCAACTGAATCCAAGTCAAACAAACGCAAGCGGTTTTTAGTAGCTGTCTTGTAACCAGGTACATCGATATCGTAAAGAGTAGATGTCAATGTGAAGTGTGCAAATGGCACTTGGTAGCTACGGCTTGAGCGTACCAACCAGTTTTGCTCTGTCAACCAAGCGTTAGGAATTGTTTCTTGTTGGTTGTTTTTAAGAACTTGTTGGAAAAGACCAAAGTGGTAGTTCAATCCAACACCATCACCATTCAAACCAAGTGTAGCGATTGAGTCGATAAAGCAGGCTGCCAAACGTCCCAAACCACCGTTACCAAGCGATGGTTCCAATTCTACTTCTTCGATTTCGATCAACTCTTTACCTGCAGCAGCAAGTTCTTTTTTCACATCGTCGTAAAGACCAAGGTTAATCAAGTTGTTTGACAAGAGTTTACCGATCAAGAACTCAGCTGAGATGTAGTAAACTTTTTTCTTACCAGTGTTGACTGGCTTTTGGCTACTAGCAAGCTTGCTGTAGTTGAGAAGAGCAAGGTAAAGCTCTTCATTGCTACATTCTGCAATAGTTTTATTGTAACGTTTTTGTACAAATTCGTTTAATGGTAACATGTTTATGTGTCTCCTGATATTGTCTTATTTCTTTAATTCTACCAAATTTTCATTAATTCGGCGATAAATTGTAGTCAAGTCAAGCAAAGTTTCTTCAACAGCTGGTGTCAATTGATCTGCTGTCATACGCCATGACCAGTTTCCGCCAAGAGTAGATGGGAAGTTCATACGAGCTGACTCATCTAGTTCTAGCAAGTCTTGCATGGTTGCAATAGCCATGAAGCTAACGGATGAAAATACTGTGCGAAGCATTGCGTGTGGCACTGTTTCGTACTCTTTACGGTTCGTGTAACGAGCCATGTATTCACGAGTTGGATCGTCAATCTCATTACGGTACCAACCAAGGACTGTATTGTTATCGTGTGTTCCTGTGTACATAACAGAGTTGGCAGGTGCCAAGTGCGGGCTATCGATACTTTCGTCTTCTGGGTTGAAGGCGAATTGAAGAATCTTCATTCCTGGGAAGCCAGTGCGTTCACGCAATTCGATGACTTCATCTGTCATGAAACCAAGGTCTTCTGCGATGATGTTTAAGTCACCAAGTTCTTTCTTAACGGCTGCAAAGAGTTTGTAGCCAGGACCTTTCACCCATTTACCAGGTGCCGCTGTATCGGAACCAGCAGGAATTTCCCAGTAAGATTCGAAACCACGGAAATGGTCGATACGAACGATATCATAGATCTTGAAGCTTTCGCGCAAGCGTTCAACCCACCATTTGTAACCGTCTTTGTCCATCGCTTCCCAGTCATAGATTGGGTTCCCCCAAAGCTGACCAGTGGCAGAAAACTCATCTGGTGGGCATCCTGCGATGCAAGTTGCTTTACCATTGGCATCTGTCTTGAAGAGATGTGGATTTGCCCACATGTCGCTTGAATCTTCCGCTACGTAGATAGGCATGTCACCAACGATTTCGATGTGGTTGTCGTTAGCGTAGGCTTTCAATTTCAACCATTGTTGGAAGAAGAAGTATTGAGTCACACGATGGTAAATCAACTTGTCTGCCAATTTCTCACGGTAGCTTTCAAGTGCTGAAGCTTTACGGGCACGAGCATCTGCATCTGGCCATTCTGTCCAAGCAAGATTGTCAAAATGCTCTTTGATCGCCATATATTCTGCAAAGAGTTCAAGCCATGATTGGTTGTCTTGAGCAAACTTCTCAAAGTCTTTGACATCACCCACTTCCAAGAAACGTTTAACTGCTTTTTCTAAAAGCGGACGACGTGCGTAATAAATCTTCGCATAGTCAACTTCAGATGCATCGCTACCAAAGTCAACACCTTCAAGGTCACTAGCTTCGAGCAAGCCTTGTTCTACCAAGATATCAAGGTCGATAAAATGCGTATTTCCAGCAAAGGCTGAGAATGATTGGTATGGAGAATCTCCATAGCTTGTTGTCCCAAGAGGGAGGATTTGCCAGTAACGTTGCTTCGTACGAACCAAGAAGTCAACGAAATCATAGGCAGTCTGACCAAATGAACCAATCCCGTATGCTCCTGGTAGAGAAGAGATGTGCATCAACACACCACTTTGACGTTTTTTCATAATAGCACCTCATGTGTTTGTTATAAAACGTTGCGCAATCAAGGCGCAAACGTTTGCGTTAAGTTAAGTATAGCGCATTTTAAACACAAATGCAAGCGTTTTTAAAAAATTTTTTTGAATTATTTTAATCAACCAAAACTTGTTCCCACTGATATTTTATGAAATGAGCGAAAAATTTTTTAAAAATTTTCTAATTTAAGATAATTCATTCCAAACTTCTGCTCTATTTTCTGAAAAATCGAGCCAAATTTACGCAATCGTTTCCCTAATATATTTTCAATTCAAGAAAAACAAATATTTTAAGTTCTTTCTTATATAAGGGCTTTAACAAATGTTTGAAACCTTAAAATTTTTTTAAAATTTTTTCTAAAAATACTTGCAACCGTTTTCCGTTTGTGCTATACTAGGCACATAAAAGAAAACGTTTGCGTTTTCTCATTAAATTATTTTTGTTATTCTTTAGGAGGAATACACTATGTCATCTAAATTCATGAAGAGCGCTGCTGTGCTCGGAACTGCTACTCTTGCTAGCTTGCTTTTGGTAGCTTGCGGAAGCAAAACTGCTGATAAAGCTGCTGATACTAGCTCATCTGAAGCAAAAGAAATCACTCTTTACGTTGAAGACCAATACAAAGCCTACGCTGAAAAAGTTGCTGCAGCTTATGAAAAAGAATCAGGAACAAAAGTTAACATCAAATCTGGTGACCAAATGGGTGGTCTTGACAAACTTTCTCTTGACAACCAATCAGGTCAAGCTGCTGACGTTATGATGGCACCATACGACCGCGTAGGTAGCCTTGGTACTGACGGACAACTTTCAGAAGTGAAATTGAGCGACGGCGCTAAAACAGATGATAAAACTAAATCTCTTGTAACAGCTGCTGACGGTAAAGTCTATGGTGCTCCAGCTGTTATCGAATCACTCGTTTTGTACTATAACAAAGATTTGCTTAAAGAAGCTCCTAAAACATTTGCTGATTTGGAAAACCTTGCTAAAGACAGCAAATACGCTTTCGCTGGTGAAGATGGCAAAACCACTGCATTCCTAGCCGACTGGACAAACTTCTACTACGCATACGGACTCCTTGCTGGTAATGGCGGTTATGTATTTGGCCAAAACGGTAAAGATCCTAAAGATATCGGACTTGCAAACGAAGGTTCAATTACAGCTATCAACTATGCTAAATCTTGGTATGAAAAATGGCCTAAAGGTATGCAAGATACTGAAGGAGCTCCAAACTTAATCCAAACTCAATTCCAAGAAGGTAAAACTGCTGCTATCATTGACGGCCCTTGGAAAGCTCAAGCATTCAAAGATGCTAAAGTAAACTACGGTGTTGCGACTATCCCAACTCTTCCAAACGGAAAAGACTACTCAGCATTCGGTGGTGGTAAAGCTTGGATCATCCCATCAAGCACTAAGAATCTTGAAGCTGCACAAAAATTTGTAGACTTCCTTGTATCAACTGAACAACAAAAAGCGTTCTACGACACTACAAACGAAATCCCAGCTAATACTGAAGCTCGTACTTATGCTGAAGGCAAAAAAGATGAGTTGACAACAGCCGTGATTGAACAGTTCAAGAACGCTCAACCAATGCCAAACATCTCACAAATGTCAGCTGTTTGGGACCCAGCTAAAACAATGCTCTTTGAAGCTGTAAGTGGTAAGAAAGATGCGAAAACAGCTGCTAACGATGCTGTAACATTGATCAAGGAAACAATCAAACAAAAATTTGGTGAATAATTGATTTGTTCAAGGGGGGTGGAAGCAAAATCCCCCTTTGAATGTATAGATACGCCTATTATCATACGCACGTATCTTACGATCGAATCCGAGTTTTATCTCGCATCCTATGAAAGGAGTAATCATGGAAAAACAACAGCCTCGCAAAGCAGCCTTGCTGTCAATCATTCCTGGTTTAGGACAAATTTATAACAAACAAAAAGCTAAAGGATTTATTTTTCTTGGTGTTACCGTTTTATTTGTTCTGTATTTTCTAACACTTGCAAGCCCTGAATTGAGCAATTTGATCACACTTGGTGACAAACCTGGTCGTGATAATTCACTTTTCATGCTGATTCGTGGTGCCTTCCATTTAATCTTTGTAGTCGTTTACCTGCTCTTTTATATCTTTAATATCAAGGACGCACATACGACTGCTAAACGTATCAACAACGGTATTCCTGTAGCTCGTACCTTCAAGGATATGATTAAAGGCATTTATGAGAATGGATTCCCATACCTTTTGATTATCCCATCGTATGTAGCGATGACATTTGCAATTATCTTCCCAGTTATCGTAACCTTGATGATTGCCTTTACCAACTATGACTTCCAACACTTGCCACCAAACAAATTGTTGGACTGGGTTGGTTTGACTAACTTCACAAACATCTGGAGCTTAAGTACCTTCCGTTCAGCCTTTGGTTCCGTTCTTTCTTGGACCATCATCTGGGCCTTGTCTGCTTCTACTTTGCAGATTGTGATTGGTATCTTCACCGCTATCATTGCTAACCAACCATTTATCAAAGGAAAACGTATCTTTGGTGTTATTTTCCTTCTTCCTTGGGCTGTTCCAGCCTTCATCACTATCTTGACATTCTCAAATATGTTTAACGATAGTGTTGGTGCCATCAATACGCAAGTCTTGCCTCTTTTGTCTAAGGTCCTTCCTTTCCTAGATGGAGCTCTTATCCCTTGGAAAACAAATCCAACTTGGACTAAGATTGCATTGATTATGATGCAGGGTTGGCTGGGATTCCCATACATCTACGTTTTGACCTTGGGTATCTTGCAGTCTATTCCTAACGACCTCTACGAAGCGGCTTACATCGATGGTGCCAATGCTTGGCAAAAATTCCGCAACATCACTTTCCCTATGATTTTAGCTGTTGCAGCTCCAACATTGATCAGCCAATACACCTTCAACTTTAACAACTTCTCTATCATGTACCTCTTCAACGGCGGAGGTCCTGGTAGCGTTGGTGGCGGAGCCGGTTCAACTGATATCTTGATCTCATGGATTTACCGTTTGACAACAGGTACATCTCCTCAATACTCAATGGCGGCAGCTGTTACCTTGATCATCTCTATCATTGTCATCTCAATCTCTATGATCGCATTCAAGAAACTACACGCATTTGATATGGAGGACGTCTAAGATGAATAACTCAATCAAACTCAAACGTAGACTGACTCAAACCCTCACTTACCTCTACTTGATTGGCCTATCAATTGTCATTATCTATCCACTTTTGATTACCATCATGTCAGCCTTTAAAGCAGGTAACGTCGCAGCCTTTAAACTAGATACTAACATCGACTTCAATTTTGATAACTTTAAAGGACTCTTTACTGAAACCTTATACGGTACTTGGTATCTCAATACCTTGATTATCGCCTTGATTACCATGGTTGTTCAAACAAGTATCATCGTACTTGCTGGTTATGCTTACAGCCGTTACAACTTCTTGGCTCGTAAACAAAGTTTGGTCTTCTTCTTGATCATCCAAATGGTGCCAACTATGGCCGCCTTGACTGCCTTCTTCGTTATGGCACTTATGTTGAACGCCCTTAACCACAGCTGGTTCCTCATCTTCCTCTACGTCGGTGGAGGTATTCCGATGAATGCTTGGCTCATGAAAGGTTACTTTGATACCGTGCCAATGTCTCTTGACGAATCTGCGAAACTAGATGGTGCAGGACACTTCCGTCGCTTCTGGCAAATTGTTCTCCCACTTGTTCGCCCAATGGTAGCTGTACAAGCTCTCTGGGCCTTCATGGGGCCTTTCGGAGACTACATCCTCTCTAGTTTCTTGCTTCGTGAGAAAGAATACTTTACTGTTGCCGTCGGTCTCCAAACCTTCGTTAGCAATGTGAAAAACATGAAGATCGCCTACTTCTCAGCAGGTGCTATCCTCATCGCGCTTCCAATCTGTATTCTCTTCTTCTTCCTACAAAAGAACTTTGTTTCAGGACTTACAAGTGGTGGCGACAAGGGATAATCTATCCCCGCCACCCTTTTTCATTTTGGATCTTGTTTCTAAAGTTGAAAGATTAGACTCAAGACGACAAATAGTAATAAGAGCCGCTTTTCAATAAGCACTTTATCTACTAGACTTGAAATAAAGTACATTTCTCTATATAATATTACTCATATAGAAAACACTTTTAGAAAGATGCCTATGCTTCCATATCCATTCTCGTATTTTACTAGTATCTGGGGATTTCGTAAGCCCCTGTCAAAACGTTTCGGACTCAACTGGTTTCAACTCCTCTTTACTAGCATTTTCCTCATCAGCTTGTCTATGGTTCCAATTGCCATTCAAAACAGCTCACAGGAAACGTATCCATTGGATACGTTTATAGATAATGTCTACACACCCCTGACAGATGAAGCTATCATGGACTTGTCAGAGAATACGCAGATAGTAGATGGAAAACTGAGCTATTCTGGGACTAAAAATCAGCAAGCTTCCCTTCTGATTGGACCAAGCCCAAGCAAGGAATTGCCAAAGGATTTGCAACTTCATTTTGATACCGAAGAACTCGTCATCAGCAAGGAAAGCAAGGAACTGACCCGCATTCGCTACCACGTCATTCAAACGGAGAGTTTCCAGAGTAAGGAAACTTTAACTCAGGCTATTTCTAAAGACTGGTACCAGCAGAACCGTGTCTATATCAGTCTCTTTCTCGTCCTTGGTGCTAGCTTCCTCTTTGGATTGAATTTCTTCATTGTCTCTCTTGGAGCTAGTCTTCTCCTTTATATCACCAAAAAATCACGCCTCTTTTCATTTAGAAGCTTTAAAGAGTGCTACCATTTTATCTTGAACTGTTTAGGATTGCCAACTTTGATTACGCTTGTTTTGGGACTTTTTGGCCAAAATATGTCAACCCTTATCACTGTACAAAACATTCTTTTTGTTCTTTATCTGGTCACTATTTTTTACAAAACACATTTCCGTGATCCAGATTATCATAAATAGGAGATTTTTATGCCCGTTACGATTAAAGATGTGGCCAAGGCTGCAGGTGTCTCACCTTCAACCGTAACCCGCGTTATTCAAAACAAATCAACCATTAGTGATGAAACAAAAAAACGAGTTCGCAAGGCTATGAAGGAACTCAATTACCATCCCAATCTCAATGCTCGTAGTTTGGTGAGTAGCTATACTCAGGTTATCGGTCTGGTATTGCCTGACGACTCAGATGCCTTCTACCAAAATCCTTTCTTCCCATCTGTCCTACGAGGGATCGCCCAAGTCGCATCTGAAAACCACTATGCTATTCAGATTGCGACTGGTAAAGATGAGAAGGAGCGTCTCAATGCCATTTCTCAAATGGTCTATGGGAAACGTGTCGATGGTCTAATCTTCCTCTACGCTCAGGAAGAAGATCCACTAGTGAAGCTCGTAGCGGAAGAACAGTTTCCTTTCCTCATCCTCGGAAAATCTCTCTCACCCTTTATCCCACTTGTCGACAATGATAATGTCCAAGCCGGTTTTGATGCAACTGAGTATTTCATCAAAAAGGGCTGTAGCAGAATTGCCTTTATCGGAGGAACCAAGAAACTTTTCGTTACACAAGACCGTCTAAAAGGTTACGAATTGGCACTCAAACAACACCAACTTTCGATTGATACGAACCTGACTTACTTTGCAAATGAATTTCTAGAAGAAAAGGGGTATCAATTCAGCAAACTCCTGTTTAAGCATGATCCGCAGATTGATGCCATCATCACAACCGACAGCCTTTTGGCTGAAGGGGTTTGTGACTACATCAGTAAGCATCAGTTAACTGTTCCTGTCTTGAGTTTCGACTCTGTCAATCCTCGACTCGACCTAGTAGCCTATGTTGATATCAATAGTCTTGAACTTGGACGAACATCATTTGAAACAATTTTGCAGATTATCAATGACGCGAAAAATAATAGACAGATTTGTTACCGTCAGTTGATTGCTCACAAAATTATCGAAAAATAAAGACCAGCTCCGAATAATTCAAATATCGCCCTATAAGTTAGGTGAAGAAAATATAACTTATAGGGCGATATTTGAATATTGAAAGACATATACAAAATTATACTACTAAAAATCATTCCCAAGCTGATAATTGATATAAATACTCTAATTATGAACATTATTTTTTAACGGGCATTGTGAAGTTATGGTATAATTAGTTATATAAATTTTTGAGAGGCAAATTATGACAAACGATGTGATTCAAAAGGTTAGAATTGATAGTCTCGATGTTGAGAATCCTTTTTTTAATTCTTTAAGAGCTGACTATCCCGGATTCAATTCATGGCTTAGTAGAAAAGGCGGAGAAGACGCCTATGTTTTGGTGGATAACAATCAATTACTGGGCTTTTTGTATCTTAAAGATGAAAAGGAGGCTGATGACAGTATTACTCCTTCTTTTGATATGCGACGCCGTTTGAAAATTGGAACCTTTAAAATTGATTCTCATGGCACTGTTCTTGGACAGCGTTTCTTAAGCATTATCTTAAGAAAAATGTTGAATGATGGTCATGATTTTACTTATGTTACTTTGTTTCCTAGACAGACAGGTTTAATTAATCTTTTTGAGAAATTTGGTTTTCGTCAATGGGGAACAAAGAATAATGGAGAGTTAGTTTATTTTAAAGATTTAGCAGTCCTTAATGATATCTATAAAGATTTTCCTCGTTTGTCACTTCAATGTCCTACTAAAAAATATTTGCTTTCTATATTTCCTCAGTATCATACAAAGATGTTCCCAGAGTCTCAATTACGTACTGAGAGACATCACTATGTTGAAGACTTATCCGTAACAAATTCTAGTGAAAAGATTTATATTAGTGCTGCTAGACAGGTTCTTGAAATGCGACCTGGGGACCATATTGTTATATATAGAACAGCAGAAGGGGACATACCTGCAGAATTTAGCTCCGTTGCTTCAACAATATGTACTGTTAGCGAGATTAGGCAGATAACAGATTTTGAAAATTTTGATAAATTCCAAGAATATTGTGGTAAAGGGACAATTTTTAGTCAAGAAGAACTGCAAAAGTTTTGGTATAATCAATATCCTAAATATATTATAAAAATGCTTTATAATATCTCTTTGAACAAAAGAATTATTCGGAGAGACTTAAGAGATATCGTTGGGATTAATGCTCAACGATGGACTTGTGTAGAGTTATCGGATAATCAATTTAGAGATATTTTAGAAATGGGTGAGATAAATGAAAGCTTTATTATCAATTAAACCAGAGTTCGTAGAAGAAATTATAGAGGGGAGGAAAAAATTTGAATATCGAAAGAAAGTTTTTAAGCGTTCGGACATTTCCTCTATTGTTGTTTACGCAACGAAGCCATATGGTAAAGTAGTTGGAGAATTCGAAATTGAAACTATTTTAGAAGAAAATATTGATAAATTATGGAGTGATACTAAGCACCTATCTGGTATTTCAGAAGAATTTTTCTATGAGTATTTTAAAGATAGAGATAGTGGTTTTGCTATTCAGATTAAAAAATTTAAAGAATATAATAAACATCTCGAACTATCAGAATTTGATTCTACAATAAAAGCGGCACCTCAATCTTTTTGTTATATAAGGAGGTACTAGTTTGGAATATATTTTATTAGTAGGTGTCCATGGTGTTGGTAAAACAACTTTGTTAGAAAATCTAAAAAAGGATATGCAATTTGTTGCCTTATCAATCAGCGACCTAATTCGTCAAGCAGGAAATAAAATACAGTCTTTCGATAAGTTTACAAAAAATATTACTAACAATCAAGAACTGTGGAAACAAGAATTAGCGACCTATCCATTTAAGGATAATGATGTTGTAATATTGGATGGACATTTTACACTTTTAAATCATTCGAAGGAAATCGTCAAATTACCTTTTTCTACTTTTGATGGTTTGGAAATCAGTAAAATTATATTGAAGAAAGAGCATCCTGTCGTTATTCGAGAGAGATTAGAGCAAAGGGATAATCAGTACTGGAAACAAGAATTGATTGAGTCTTTTCAAGACAGTGAGGAAAATCAAGCTTTGGAATTCTCTCGTTTAAAAAATATTCCCATTTTTATTTATGATAATGATTCGAAATTAGACGAACTCAAAAATCTATTAAATGGCTAGAAATGAATTTTGAAATATGAACAGCACCCCATAAGTTGAACAAAAATCTAACTTATGGGGCGCTGTTCTATATTGCTGTCTTGCATGTCTAATTGTCTGTTTCTACGAATCGTCCTAGGATGTGGACATTTTCAGATACAGAGACGAAGGCTGTCGGATCGACTTGTTTCATGATGTGTTTAAAATCATTAAACTCTGCTCGCGTGATAACAGTAATCAAGACTGCTTTTCTTTCATGATTATAAGTCCCTTCTGCATCGTGGATCATGGTAGCGCCTCGGTGCAATTTTTTATGGATTTTTTCGATTACCTTGTCAGGATTACTGGTCACAATCATAGCCTGCATCCGTTTTTGCTTGGTAAAGACCGCATCTGTCACACGACTGGATACAAAAATGGTAATCATGGAGTAGAGGGCGTATTTCCAACCGAAGGTCAACCCAGCAATCAACATGATGGTCCCATTGACCAAGAAAGAAATACTACCGACATTTTTCCCCGTTTTCTTGCGAATGGTGAGGCTGACAATATCTGTACCTCCACTGGAAATACTATTGCGCAAAGCAAAGCCGATTCCCAAGCCCATGACAACACCCCCAAAAAGGGCATTGATGATGGGATCCTCTGTCAGCGTCACAACGGGCACAAACTGGATAAAAAGGGAACTCATGGATACCGTGATAAAGGTAAAGACCGTAAACTTATGTCCAATCTGATACCAAGCCAAAATCATCAACGGAAAATTGATAGCATAAAAGGTTAGCGATATCGGAATGTAAAAACCAAACCAGTGATGACTCAAGGCAGAGATAATCTGTGCCAGACCCGTCGCGCCACTGGAGTAAACGTGTCCTGGTTGAAAAAAGAAATTGACTGCTACTGCTGACAAAAAGCCATAAACCAGAGAAGCCGATACTTTCTCATCATATTTTTCCCGAGAGATACTTTGTAAAACTCGTAAGATTTTTATCTGATAAGCAAAGCGGCGCAGATAATAGCGCCACCGCTTAATTCGTTTTGCTTGTTTCATCTTCTTCTACTTGTAAGCTGAGTTCCTTCAGTTGTTTGAGAGCGACTGTTGATGGAGCTTGAGTCATTGGATCAGTCGCCTTGTTATTCTTAGGAAAGGCAATGACTTCACGGATATTTTCTTCTCCTGCTAAGAGCATCACAAAGCGGTCAAGACCGATAGCCAAACCACCATGTGGTGGGAAACCATAATCCATAGCTTCCAATAGGAAACCAAACTGGTCATTTGCTTCTTCAACTGAGAAACCAAGAGCCTTGAACATGCGTTCTTGAAGGTCTTTTTGGTTGATACGAAGGCTACCACCACCAAGCTCATAACCGTTCAAGACAATATCGTAAGCAATGGCACGAACCTTAGCCAAATCACCTTCTAATTCGTGAGCTGTTTCTTCCTGTGGAAGGGTAAATGGATGGTGGGCGCTCATGTAGCGGCCTTCTTCTTCAGACCATTCAAACATTGGCCAATCAACCACCCAAAGGAAGTTGAACTTATCATTATCAATCAAGCCAAGCTCTTTGGCGATACGGCCACGAAGGGAGCCAAGGGTTGCATTAGCTACCTCAAGCGTATCCGCCACAAAGAGAACTAAATCCTTGTCTTCAAGGCCGAGTGCTGCAGTCAATTCTGCTTGGATACCAGTCAAGAATTTGGCAACTGGTCCGTTTAATTCTCCATCAACCACCTTGACCCAAGCAAGACCTTTGGCACCGTACTGCTTGGCTACTTCAGTCATCTTGTCGATGTCTTTACGTGAGTAGTTATCTGCTGCTCCTTTAACCACAATGGCTTTTACAGTAGGTGCTTCTGAGAAGACTTTAAAATCAACACCCTTGACAACTTCTGTCAAGTCCTGAAGCAACATATCAAAACGAGTATCTGGTTTGTCAGAACCGTAAAGAGCCATCGCGTCATCATACTTCATACGAGGGAATGGAAGCGTCACGTCAATGCCTTTGGTTTCTTTCATCACGCGCGCAATCAAGCCTTCTGTAATATCTTGGATTTCTTGCTCCGTAAGGAAGGATGTTTCCAAGTCGACCTGAGTAAACTCAGGCTGACGATCGCCACGCAAGTCTTCGTCACGGAAACATTTGACGATTTGGTAATAACGGTCAAAACCAGCATTCATCAAGAGCTGTTTAGTAATTTGTGGACTTTGAGGAAGCGCGTAGAAATGCCCTTTATTGACACGAGATGGCACCAAATAGTCACGCGCCCCTTCTGGCGTTGATTTAGAAAGGAATGGCGTCTCCACATCGATAAACTCCAACTCATCCAAGTAGTTGCGGATAGAGTGAGTCACCTTGGCACGAAGCTTAAGGTTTTCCAACATCTCTGGACGGCGAAGGTCAAGGTAACGGTAACGCAAACGCGTATCGTCATTGGCCTCAATCCCATCCTTAATCTCAAATGGTGTTGTTTTAGCTGTATTAAGCACTGTCAATGCTGTCACGTTTAACTCAACTGCACCAGTCGGCAATTTATCATTTGCCTGTTCACGCGCAGCGACTTGTCCAGTCACCTCAATGACAAATTCGCTACGAAGACTTTCAGCCGTTGCCATGACCTCTGCAGATACTTTTTCAGGGTTGATAACCAACTGCATGATCCCTTCACGGTCACGAAGGTCGATAAAGATCAAACCACCCAAGTCACGACGACGCCCAACCCATCCTTTCAAGGTCATTTCTTGTCCGATGTGTTCCTCACGAACACGACCAGCATACATACTACGTTTCATTGTTTCTCTCCTCTTTTATTCTGTTACTATTTTACCATAAAAGCGCAGGCTCTTCATGAAAATCAGCAGAAAAGTTTGATTGTCTTTAGGAATCAAAACGAACAGACAAAAAATCCGATGAAAACGTCATCGGATTCTCTGATTATGATTCTTAACCTTTTTTACGCTTTTCAGCAATCTCAGCTGCCTTTTTAGGTAGAACAATCTCCGTCGCATAAGCCGAAGCAAAACGCAAGACACCTGCAATAGGCGCAAAGACAATCGCTAGATAGTTGTAAAAGAAGTCGCCTTTAAAGGCATAGGCAAGTGCCCCGATGATAAAGAAGAGAACGACCGCCTGTATCACTGCTAATAAAATTACTCGTTTCATGTGACCTCCTGACTCTATTATAGCATGAGTATCATCAAAAAGCCGATTAAATTATTCAAAGCGTGTAAAGAAATACTGTAAAGAAGACCTTTTCGACTCACATAAGCCAGACCCAAACTCAATCCCAGACTGGCATAAACTAAAAACTGTTGCAAAGTTCCTGGAAAATGAATCAAGGCAAAAAGCACACTCGATACGAGGAGAAACAGAGTTGTCTGTTTGCTGTTGTTCTGTTTAGGAAAGAGATAGCGCGCTAACATCCCTCTAAAAATTAGTTCTTCTGTCAGAGGAGCAAAGACCACCACCATAAAGAAACCAAAGACAGGCTGAGCCAATGTCAATTGTGATACAGTCTGTTGATTAGCCGACGGATCATCTGGCAAAAAGAACTGGGCTGTAATCGCCACTAGCAAAACCAGAGTAGGCAACCAGATATAACGATTAAAAGCAGTCGTCTGGATGCTAACCTTTTCTGTCTGATACCATCTGTAAACTCCATAAACATAGGCCCCTGACAGAGCGATATAAAGTGGTAAGACTCCATATATTGAAGCCCCTAGTCCAAGAGCTGATAAAGCCATACTCTGAACTAGACCATAACCAAAGAAAAAGGATAGAACAGCTAGAAGAAACCAGCCGAGATTTTTAAGTAAGTTCATATAGGCCTCCTATTTGAAATAGCGTTTTACCATAGGTAACTGCATCACATTGATGTAAATATGGATAGTTCCTACGAGCAAGAAGGCTAGTAACTGAATCTCTCCTGTCAATAAAGAAAAGAGATCAATCAGAAAGTAGAGACCTGGCAAAACATACTGATTTAATTGGAATAAAACCCGAAAACTCTGTTCCAAATTAGCCTGACGCTCCCCTTCATCATAAGAATTTATATAGTCCAAAACATCCTTTGGTGTAGAGAAGAATTCCAAATCAAACTGACGAACGATTGCAATTGTTTTATAGAGATATTTTTGAGCACTGAAAACCATCACTAATGCCAAAAAAGAAAGAGATAATGTTAGATAGCTTACATTCAGTACAATTACTTCACTTCCTGAAATGAAGAGAGACAATAAAATCGCTACGCCTGTTATATTAAAAGCGATGGTTCCAAACTCAAGATTACGATACATTTGTACATAATAGGTTTCATTCAGATCATCATCCATTTCCTCTTGATACAAGGAGTGAAACTTTCTACTTTTCTTTAAGAAATTGAAAGTCAAAAGAATGCTAATAAAACCTAACAGTAAACAAATAGCTGATATCCATGGTATCAAGACCTTTACATCTAAAATAGTTCCATGGGATTCTGCACGTGTCTTAAACATCCCTGCAAAACTGCCCAAGAAACCTCCCAAGACAACAGCCGCTAAAAATAACAATCCACGTTTCTTTTTCATATTCATCCTTTCTCTAAACTAATCCAGCTAACCAGTGACCAAACGCTTTACCTGATTCAAAAATAGATGTCAATCCCTCTGAACCAAGTGATACTAAAATCAAACAAACAGCAAACAAAAGAATAGCTTGGTTTCTAGCTTTTTTTGCCCCATCTCCCAAGGGTTCATTGCCAAGCCAACCTGCTAGATAGGCATAGAGAGTTACTGTTATAATCCCAATCTCTGTCGAAGAGAGAAACAGCAAGACTGTCACCAAACGAACGATATTGGCTTGAATATTAAAATAATTTCCTAAACCTGCACAAACACCCGCAAGTTCTTTGTGCTCAGTATCTACTTGAAAATCTGCTAAAAACTTTTTCATCATTCATTCTCCTTTTTCACTTGCTAGATTTTTGGATTTCTTTTCAATCCAGTCAACTACTGGGATGAGAGCAAAGTAGGCCCAAACAAATTGGTCGCTTTGATATGGATTAAACCAGCCTAGGTCCATCCCAATCAGTAAAAACACACTGACTAATAGAGCTATGGCAACTACATAATAGATTACTTTATACTTGTTCATCATTTTTCTCCTTCTTCTTTAACCAATTGAAAATGGACAAGAGGACTAAATTAATCCAAAACAAATACTTACTTTCAACAAAATAAAACCAACCGAATAATGTTCCAATCATAGCGAAAGCATTCACAATAAAGGCAAAAACACTCATATAATAAATCACTTTATACTTGTTCATCACTCATCCTCCTCTATACGAAATACCGACTCGACTGGTTCATTGAATATCTGTGAAATCTTCAGGGCGATTACAATGGACGGGGTGTACTCATCCCGTTCTAGCAAACTGATGGTTTGCCTGGACACGCCAGCTAGTTTGGCCAGCTCTGTTTGATTCAGGCCATCGCGAGCCCGAAGCTCTTTTAGACGATTTTTTAGCATGTCTTTTTTCTCCTTTGTTCTTATCTTGATTTCATTGTAACACATCTTTTTCTTTTTGACAATTATATTTGTCAAAAAGTTTATGATTTTTGTCATTTTGTAAAAGAAAAAGGTCAGGAATAAGATCCTGACCGGTTTATCTATCATTAAAATCCTAGTTTTTCAAATACTTCTGAAAAGTTTTGGCTGATAGCATCAAGCGTAACTTCCACTTCTTCTCGAGTTTGGTTGTTCTTGACCTTGACTTGTCCGCTTTCGACTTCACTTTCACCTAGAGTAATGAGAGTCTTAGCCGCAAAGACATCGGCTGACTTGAACTGAGCTTTGAGTTTACGGTTGAGGTAATCACGCTCTGCTTTGAAACCTTGTTGGCGAAGGGCTTGTACCAACTCCAAAGCCTTGACATTTGCTCCTTCACCCAAGACTGCGATATAAACATCTAGAGCATTTTCGATAGGGAGAGCCACCCCTTGCTTTTCAAGGATGAGAAGCAGGCGCTCTACACCAAGTCCAAAACCAAATCCAGCAGTTTCTGGGCCTCCAAAGTAGGCAACCAAGCCATCGTAGCGACCACCCGCACAGACAGTCAAGTCATTGCCCTCAATCTCTGTGACAAATTCAAAAATCGTGTGGTTGTAATAGTCCAAACCACGCACCATATTGGTATCGATAATGTAGTCTACTCCGAGAGTTTCCAACATCTGACGCACAGCATCAAAGTGGGCTTGGCTTTCTTCATCAAGGAAGTCCAAGATAGACGGCGCATTCTCTACTGCTAGCTTATCTTCTTTTTCCTTAGAGTCCAAGACACGGAGAGGATTTTCCTCCAAACGACGTTGGCTATCCTTAGACAAAGTCTCCTTAAGCGGTGTCAAATAGTCGATCAAGGCTTGACGATAGGCCGCACGGCTCTCAGGATTGCCAAGAGTGTTGAGGTGCAGTTTCACATCTTTAATGCCAATCTCTTTCAAGAAATGGGCTGCCATAGCGATGGTTTCCACATCGGTAGCTGGATTGCTAGAACCAAAGCACTCAACACCAATCTGGTGAAACTGGCGCAAACGTCCTGCTTGCGGACGCTCATAGCGGAACATTGGACCCATGTAGTAGAACTTACTTGGCTTTTGCACTTCTGGGGCGAAGAGTTTATTCTCTACATAGGAACGGACAACGGGCGCTGTTCCTTCTGGACGGAGAGTGATGTGTCGGTCACCCTTGTCATAGAAATCGTACATTTCCTTGGTTACGATATCCGTTGTGTCTCCAACGGAACGACTGATGACTTCGTAGTGTTCAAAAATAGGCGTGCGCACTTCTGCATAGTTATAGCGCTTGAAAACTTCACGGGCAAAGCCCTCAACGTACTGCCACTTGGCAGACTCAGCAGGTAAAATATCCTGCGTTCCTTTTGGTTTTTGTAATTTCATAGAAAATCCTCTTTATAACTTAATAGTCCTATTTTACCATAAATAGAGGGATTAAAACAGTGAGAAAAAATTAGGATTCAAATATCATTTTTGAGATTAAGAATTGTCAAAAAAATAGCTAGCAAAGAAAGACCAACAAATAGCATCCAAGTCAACTGTATATTCCATACGGCTACAAGTGAAAAACTAGCTGTTCCCACAGGTATGGATAAGGTAAACAATAAACCCAAAAAATTACTGGTACGAGCTAGAACCTCTGGAGCTAGATTTTTCATGAGCATGGCACTAATCTTTGGTGAAACTTTGCCAGACACATACAGAGTTAAAAAGAGAAATAGCAAACCAAGCACGACTTGATTGAATAAGTTAGCCAGACCAACTAGACTGAGTCCCAAGGTCGCCCACATCATCAATCTAGGCAAGGACTGCTTCCCAAAATAATCATTGCCCGTAAGGCTACTGATGATGACTGCTACTAAAACACAGAATTGATTGATAAATAGTGCCTCTGTGTAAGAAAAATTCAAGAGAGAATGGCTCAAAAAGAAGATGTTATAAATGCTTCCTAAAGCGCCACCCAAGGCATTAATAAGCAAGACAGCAAAGAGCATAAAACCAAAGTTTTTCTGTCCACTTTTAAGAAAAACGAGGCGTAAATTTCGATAAATCGTTAGGAACTGGTCTTTGATAGAAAGCTTCTCATTCTTTAGGATTTCACCATCAGGAGATGAAATTGACAGGTTTAATTTGCTTCTTCCTAAAAAGAGAATAGAGGCTGATACGAGGAAAAAACAAGCATTGATTCCCGCAACGAGAGAAAAATTGTTGACCGATAGACCTAAGAGCCAGACTCCGAAAGCTTGACCACCAATAGCTGAAATATAGGTGATAAACTGGGAAAAAGAGTAAGCCTCCATCAGATCATCTTCAGCTACTTTTTCCTTAATGAGAGGCATGCGCAAACCACCTGCAAAATCACTGATGACATCACTAATGACATTGATTAAACACAGGCTAGAAAAGGCAAAGAGACTCGCTTGCTGAACAATTAGGGCTGCTAGAAAAAATAGAACCGCCTGAAACAAACCGCTATAGGTCATCCATTTGACCTTGTCCCTCGTGTAATCTGCACGAATCCCTACAAAAACTGTAAAGAGAGTCGGAAGAATCATGACAATATTCGCCATAGCAACAGCAAAAGATGCTTGTCGTAAGGTCGATGCATAGACGATAAATACCAGGTTGAAAATCGAAGCACCAAAAGCATTGAAGAATCGTGACAAAGTCAAGAGTCGATAAGCTTGATTTCTAAACAATAGCTTCATAGGTAATCTCCCTTCTTGTTCGAACTTCTATATGAAGTATGACTTTAGTATAGCACTTAAAAATTTTAGAGGAAGAACTTTTGAATATATGCAACAAATAAAATGAGCAAAAAACGATAGAACTTCTTTGATGACCTGAGAGAGATCAAGAGTTCTATCGCTTCAAATTTTAAATCATACTTCTTTAGTAATAAAAAATGAATCTTATC
The DNA here is from genome assembly GCF_021497885.1 of Streptococcus oralis. Lineage (NCBI taxonomy): Bacteria > Bacillati > Bacillota > Bacilli > Lactobacillales > Streptococcaceae > Streptococcus > Streptococcus oralis. Next base: position 110,391 of record NZ_CP046523.1, on the reverse strand, counting down.
TAAATATAGATTACTCTAATCTTAGTATTCTAAAAATTTTAGGTAACATTATAGTTATATATATTAGGAGGGTTACTCCCCCAAATATGAATATCAACCCTCCATTCACTTCTTTTTGAAAAAGATAAGTGAATACTATGGTACCTATCGGCATGATAGATGTATTTAGTGTAAATAAAGTACTCATTACTCTGCCTAAAAATTTTGTTTCGATGGTACTTTGAAGGTAAGTCATCACAATGATATTTAAAACAACAAGAGTAAACGCTATGATTCCCATAAATATACTACCAAGAAAAGAAATAATAATTTGAGAGTTAGTTGATGCAAATGTGATGCCTAAACCAATAATAGCCATAGTTAAGAGAACAAGTGGCATGGTTATCTTACTCTCGAGTAAGATGTTGTTTTCTTTCTTATCTGGCAATAGTGACATTGAAATACTAGCTAAAAGCATTCCTACTGCGGCCATAGTTTCAAGCATCCCTACTGTCGAGTTATCTAACAGAAGTTGCTCTTTTAATACAAAGGGCACCCCAATACTGATAGATGTGTAGAAAAAATTGAGGATAACACTTACAAGAATAATGTATTTTACAATTTGATTTTCTTTAAGAAATTGAATGATTTCTTTGATTCCATGCAGAGGATTTTCACAATTCGTGGCCTTGTTCTCTTGCTCGTTATATTCATAGTAAAATTTCATACTAAGTAGAACTCCTAAAGAGAGGAGGTTTGCAAAGATTTCAATTAGAATAAAACCTGCAAAACCTAACCAACCATAAAAAATGACTCCAATAGCTGGAGAAAGCATGGTTGCAATTGCAATGGCAGTCTGTGTAACAGAACTTAATCTTTGAATTTTTTTATCATTTACTAATTCATGAATTGAGGCTGAATAACAAGTATCACTTATATTTACTGTAATAGAGTGAAGTATTACAAACGGAATTACTAGGTATAAGATACTCGAAGAATCCATAAGAAAATAAAAAGCATAGAACAAAAGAAAGGTAAAAATTCTAAAGATGAAATTATATATCAAAATTTTCTTGTGTGGGTATCTATCTACTAGATTACCAATGGGAACTAAGAAAATCAGACTGACTAAAGGATAAATAATCATATTAATCCCAAAACTCATTGCAGATTTTGTTTGATCCAGTAGCATCAAACCTAAAGCAAAATTGAAAGATTTCCCGCTCAAAGAGCCAATGAAATTGCTAATAAAATCTTTTATAATTTGCTTATTTGAGATACGGTCACTAATTATATTTTTCATTTACATTCTCCCCTCTTCTTAATTTGCAGATATTCAACAATCGGTCGTTTTTCTATAGTATTCGGCAGATTTGTTACAGCCAAGCATCTCAAAAATATGGACAGCATCTTCCATCTTTTTCTGACCCTCCTTAACTCTACCTTGCTTGCTATCAAGGAGACCTTCTGCCCACAAATAGACAATTCGGAAATAGGTCTCGTTTTCCTTGTAGAAATGCTCTTCGATAACACGTTTAAAATAATAGGCATTGGTAAATTCTTCACACTCAATGCTGGCTAAAAAACCATTCAGTAGCATGGTGTGAAATAGGTTCCGATTTCCCTTCATTTCCATTAGAAAATCAGATTTTCGGACCATTTCTCGTACATATCTAGTAAAAAGAGGAATAGATAAGAGAGGAGAACTAACCGAGAATAAATTGAGTTCATACATCCCCCAAATCTCAGTAGAAAACAGGTAATCATGAAGGACTTTCCCTTCCTCTGCTGTTAACTCTACCGTTTCATCCATGCTCTTCATATAAGACTTGATAATAATGGCATTTAGAATATGTTTCTGTTTGTTTTGAGAATGGGCATGCTTTTGATACTCCTTGCGATACAAGTCTTCAAGAGGTGCTATATTCTTTGGATCCAAGACAGCTATGATTTCTTTTCTCAACTCAGAATCTGTATCATACTGAAAACCTCTCGCCAGAAAGAGGATTTCCTCTACACTGGCAGATATATTTTCTAGGGCAAATAGAAACTTTTCTACCGAAAGCTCACTCTGACCTGTTTCAAATCGGGACAACATGGACGGCGAAAATTGTCCCCCAGTTGCTTGTCTCAGCGAGATATTTCTTGACTCTCGTAATTGTCTAAAGACTTTTCCAATCCGCTCCATAGGCTCCCCCTTGATTCAGTATTTTCTTCATTTTATCATATTTTTCAGAAAATTCATCAAAAACTTGCCAAATTGTCAGAATTATGAGAAAATAGAGGATATTTATCACGTGGAGGGACTGTAATGAGAGACGATATCAAAATCAATGACCGCGCTTTGGCCTTACAAGACCAAATTATCGAAAAACTAGAGAAGGTTTTTGATACAGATGTGGAATTGGATGTTTACAATCTAGGGTTGATTTATGAAATCAATCTGGACGAAACGGGTCTCTGTAAGGTTGTCATGACTTTCACTGATACTGCCTGCGATTGTGCCGAAAGCTTGCCTATCGAAATCGTCGCAGGTCTGAAACAAATCGAGGGTATCGAAGATGTCAAGGTTGAAGTTACATGGTCTCCTGCCTGGAAGATCACACGAATCAGTCGTTATGGGCGTATAGCCCTTGGACTGCCACCTCGTTAAACAGGCAAATTACTTTTGAAGATAAAAAGAAGCAAGCCGAAGTTGGCTTGCTTTTTGATACTCAATGAAAATCAAAGAGCAAACTAGGAAACTAGCCGCAGGCTGTACTTGAGTACGGCAAGGCGACGTTGACGTGGTTTGAAGAGATTTTCGAAGAGTATAAGTTTATTTTTTACCTGACTTGTCCATATTCCAGAAGTCTGTCACGGCTCCACGAGAAGCGGATGATACGATGTGAGCATATTTACCAAGGACACCACGGCTGTAAAGTGGTGGCAAGGTTGTTTCTGCCTTGCGTTTTTCAAGTTCTTCTTCGGATACTTCCATGGAAATTTCTTTGGTATCTTGGTCAACCGTAACGATGTCACCTGTACGAAGGTAGGCAATCGGTCCACCATCCTGAGCTTCAGGAGCGATATGTCCAACAACCAGACCATAAGTACCACCAGAGAAACGGCCATCCGTCAAGAGAGCAACCTTGTCTCCTTGACCTTTACCAACGATCATGGATGAAAGCGACAGCATCTCAGGCATACCAGGACCACCCTTAGGTCCCACGAAACGAACAACGACTACATCGCCATCAACGATTTCATCTGTCAGAACAGCCTGGATAGCATCTTCTTCTGAGTCAAAGACCTTAGCTGGACCAACGTGACGACGCACTTTAACACCTGATACTTTAGCAACCGCACCGTCAGGGGCAAGGTTCCCGTTCAAGATGATAAGCGGACCGTCTGCACGTTTTGGATTTTCAAGTGGCATAATGACTTTTTGGCCTGGTGTAAGGTCTGCAAAGTCAGCCAAGTTTTCAGCGACTGTCTTACCAGTACATGTGATACGGTCGCCATGAAGGAAACCATTTGCCAGCAAGTACTTCATAACCGCTGGCACACCCCCAACTTCGTAGAGGTCTTGGAAGACATACTGACCAGATGGTTTCAAGTCGGCCAAGTGAGGCACACGTTCTTGGATCGTATTGAAGTCTTCAAGTGACAAGTCAACATTGGCAGCATGGGCAATGGCAAGCAAGTGAAGAGTGGCATTTGTAGAACCACCGAGAGCCATAGTTACAGTGATGGCATCTTCAAAGGCTTCACGAGTCAAGATATCTGATGGTTTGAGACCAAGCTCCAGCATCTTGACAACAGCACGTCCTGCTGCTTCGATATCTTCTTTCTTGTCAGCTGATTCAGCTGGGTGAGATGAAGATCCTGGCAAACTCATACCTAGAACTTCAATAGCAGTCGCCATGGTATTAGCTGTATACATACCACCACAGCCACCAGGGCCCGGGCAGGCATTACATTCGAGACGCTTCACGTCCTCAGCTGTCATATCACCGTGGTTCCATTTTCCGATTCCTTCAAACACCGAAACCAAGTCAATGTCTTTGCCATCAAGATTTCCGGGTGCAATGGTTCCACCATAAGCGAAAATAGCTGGAATATCCATATTAGCAATGGCAATCATAGAACCAGGCATGTTCTTATCACAGCCACCGATAGCAACAAAGGCATCCACGTTGTGACCACCCATAGCCGCCTCGATGGAGTCCGCGATGATATCACGAGATGTCAAAGAGAAGCGCATACCAGGCGTTCCCATGGCAATTCCGTCCGCTACAGTAATAGTTCCAAACTGCACAGGCCAAGCACCTGCAGATTTGACACCTTCTTTCGCCAATTTCCCAAAATCATGCAAGTGAATGTTACATGGTGTATTTTCCGCCCAAGTCGAAATCACTCCCACAATCGGTGTTTCAAAGTCCTTATCTGTCATACCAGTGGCACGAAGCATGGCACGGTTTGGTGATTTAACCATGCTGTCATAAATGCTACTGCGGTGACGTTTATCTAATTCAGTCATTTGTTCCCTCCCGTTTCAGTTTTTACTATTATAGCACATTTTAAAGGCAATGAACAGAAGAAAATTCTTGAATTTTCAGAAAATTTCGATTACTAGCTCCTAATTTTTTCATCTTTTTTTGTCAAGTAACTTTACTTTACAAAAAAAATGTGTTATCCTAGTATGGTTGATGAAAATCACTAGATTGAATCGAATTTAAATACCTAAAGGAGAAATCAAAATGGCAGTACCTGCACGTCGCACTTCAAAAGCGAAGAAAAACAAACGTCGTACACACTACAAAGTAACAGCTCCATCTGTAAACTTTGACGAAACTACTGGAGATTACTCACGTTCTCACCGCGTATCACTTAAAGGATACTACAAAGGACGTAAGATCGCTAAAGCTGCATCAGCTGAATAATAGAAGGGAGATACCATGCGCGTAAATATCACACTTGAACACAAAGAATCTGGTGAACGCTTGTACCTTACTTCTAAAAACAAACGTAACACTCCAGACCGTCTTCAATTGAAGAAATACTCACCAAAACTTCGCAAACACGTTGTGTTCACCGAAGTTAAGTAAGCATTCAATACGAATCAATACATAAGAAAGACGCTGATTTTGTACTGACCCCAAAAGTTAGACAAATAATTATTGAAGGGATTTAGTTCTGTATTGCACAGAGCTAAGTCCTTTTAGTTTGATCTTAATTCGTTTATTGTTGTAGTAATCAATATAGTCTACAATAGCTTGTTCAAGGTCTTCTAAAGACCTAAAGTTCCTCTCATAACCATAAAACATTTCGGATTTCAAAATACCAAAGAAGGGCTCCATCATACCGTTGTCTGGGCTGTTGCCCTTGCGTGACATGGATGGCTGAATTCCTTTACTCTCTAGGAACCGATGATAAGAATCGTGTTGATATTGCCAGCCTTGGTCACTATGGAGAATGGTCTTCTCATAGTGTGTCTCTGTAAAGGCCTGCTCCAGCATAGCTTTCACTTGTTCTAAATTGGGCGAAGTAGAAAGATGATAAGCAATAATTTCACTGTTAAAACCATCTAAAACAGGCGATAAATAGAGCTTTTGGCTGCTTGCTGGAATGGCAAACTCTGTCACATCCGTGTAGCACTTTTCCATCGGTTTCGACCCTTCAAACTGGCGTTGAATGAGATTCTCTGCTTTCTTGCCAATCTCTCCTTGGTAGGAAGAATACTTCCGTTTCCGACGAATTCGAGCCGTTAAACCAAGGATCGTCATCAACCGTTGAACTCTTTTATGATTGACCGAATAACCACGATTCCTTAGTTAAAGAGTAACTCTCCGATAGCCATAGTTGCCTTTATGGTCATTATAAATAGTCTGAATTTCGGTTTTAAGCTCTTTATCTTTGTCAAGCCCATCTAGTTCCTTCAACTGATAGTAGTAAGTTGAGCGAGCTAAACGAGCTGTTTCAAGAAGTAAATCTAGTCGAAATCCTCCTGAAGCCATTTCTCTAACTGTTTCTGCCTTTCTCGCTCTAGGGCTTCGTCCCTTTCATCTAACTCTTTTAACTTTTTTAGGTAGGCCACCTCGGTACGTAAATGTTCATTCTCCTCTTGAAGTCGCTCAAGTTCAGTCATTCTTCCCAAGTTTTCTTTCGTTTACGTCCCATTTTAGCTGGTCTCCCTCTTGTTTTCTCAACAATAGTATACCCGTTTTTCTTGTATTGCGCCAGCCAATTTGAAATCATTCCTTGGTTGGGGAGGGCATAATCAAGACTAACACTTCTTTGCGAACAACCTTCCAGCAAGACTTTCTCAATCATTTCTTGTTTTAATTCAGGGAAATAGTGACGATTCTTCTCTTTTTGACGAACTCTATTCCGTAACGATCAATCAATTTAATCATGTACCTAAGATTAGAATTGTTTATCCCAAATTTATTTGAAAGCTTCTCTAAGCTATATCCTTGTTTTCTAAGTTCATAGATTTGAACTTTGTCCTCATATGTTAATTTCATTTAAAAAACACCCCAAAAGTTAGATTTTTCTGTCTAACTTTTGGGGTACAGTTCAAATATTAGCGTTTTTCGTATTTTTTAGTCTTAAAATACGGTATAATAGAAGTAAAATTTAGAGGATGTAGGTTCTATGCAGTCATTAAAAGAGCTAATAGAAAATTTAAAAAATGATATACAATCATTTGAACTTGTGGCAACTTATTTAGGATACAGTCTAGGTGAGAATCCAATAGAAAACTCGGGTGAGTGGAAGATTCTCTTTACTGATAAACTAGAGGATAAATCTAAAGGTGTGATGGCTATCAAGTTTCAAGAAGATTTGAATTCCTCTTCGAAAACAATCGAAGTTAGACGTCTATACAAACAGGTTGAAAAATTAAGAGATAGCTATACAGTTGATTTTGATACTCAATTAGTTGGATTTATCGGAGAAAATCGGATAGTTATTTTCCCAACCCATAGTGGGAATAGAGATGTCCGACTTGACATTAATTTAGAAACAGCTGAAAAGTCATTCTATTTCTCAAATTTTAACTTGTTGAAAAACGAAAATATTCAGATTGAAGAGGATAATTTTGGTTTTGGAGAAGATATAAGAATTCCCGACGGTGTATTCACTCAGCAGCTTTCTAGTCACTTTCTAATGGTTGTCTCGTATTACCGAAAAAAACTTTCGGAACTAATAACTGCAAGTCCTTTAAAACAAGAGTTGAAGGAGTTGGTTGGTTTTAAAGCCCAGTTTTACCTGGAACAAGGTGATTTAATCAACTTGGTTGAAGATGATACCTACACAGCAGTTCTGTCAAATGTAGTTGACACGATTATCCTTAGACAATTGATGAGGAGGTTTTTAGAAGGTTATTACGGTTCTGATGCCTTTAATGTCAATGATATAGCACTAGGAGTTGGAAACGGTACTCTTGATGATGCTTTGAAAAAAATTGCAGAAGCAGAGGCAACTATCCGTATTGGAGATGAAGATACATTTAAAAAACTAAACCGTAAAAAGACTCCAATTAAAAATCAAAACGAAATTAGTTTATTTGATATTTTTGATGACGATGAGCAGCGTGAGACATCAAGTTTAAGTTTAGAAGAAAATAGCAAGGAACAGATTAGTGAAATTAGCCGAAAGGCTACTGAGCAATTTAGAACAGTTTACGATGGTGACTTGTTTGCAGGCAGTGTTGGTCAAGTTGCAGATCGTTTAGAAATTCTTTTAGCGCAAGATTACACTGACTTCTGGACAAAACTATGGCTAGATACAAGCGCCCAGGAGTATTCCTTCCGTTATGAGGATTTACCCCCAAATGCAATTGAGAAACAATATGAAAACTCAATGAGTCAAAACGTTCAAATCAGGATTGAAGACAATAATACTCCTGTCGTATTCTATGGAGAGGATAGTGTTGAGCAAAAAAATAAGGGTGCATACTATACTGATGAACGATTTGTAAACTATATGGTAAAGCAAACTGTTGAAGTTGAGTTTGAAAAACGATTTTTAGGATTAAAAGAGGCAATAAAATCTGGTGAACTTTCTGATATTCAAACAAGTGTTGAATACTTGCTTGATATGAAAATTGCGGACTTGTCTTCGGGAGGAGGATCTTTTCTACGTGGAGCTTTTCAGCTACTAACGAGAAAACAACCTCTGATGTCAACACTTAATTTACCACAAGAAATTGAAGAGCAGTTTCCTTATTTCAGAGAGGATGACGAGGCCATTTATCAGTGGGAAAAGTATATTCTTGAACATATGATATACGGTGTAGATATCGATTATAAGGCAATTATCATTTCAAGTTTAACTTTGACCTTGTCCTCAATTGAACATCGTCCAAAGGAAATGAAACTCCCATCTTTAATTGGAAGAAATTTAATCCATCAAAACTCATTAATTAATACAGTTCCCTATTTTAGACGAAAAGAAATATATGCTAACTACAGACCAGAGTTGAAGGAATTACGGAAACTTAAAGTAGAAGGATCTGAAAAATACGAAATAAAGAGGGCCGAACTACAATCTAAACTGTTGAAATATCTTCCTGAAAAACTAAGAGCAGAAAGTACTTTCTTGCATATTGAAGCTATTGAAGTTAATTTACCCGAAATCTTTTTTGATGAAAATGGTGAATTCATTGAAAACTCGGGATTTGATGTTGTTATTGGCAACCCACCATGGGAAATATGGAAACCAAATTCAGACGAATTCTTCTCCCAATATGATGATACATACTTGTCCTTATCAAGTACGAAAAAGAAAACTAAACGCCAGGGTGAATTATTTGAAACTATGCCACGTATTAAGGATAAATGGGAAGAGGAGCTTAATAGGATCGAGCAAGGTTCCATTTATTTCCGCCACACGGATAATTTTAGTAATCAATCTTGGACTGTTGAAGGAAAGAAAACAGGCAGTGACATTAATCTTTACAAAATTTCTGTAGAACGCTTTTTACAATTGCTTAAACCAGACCAGCACCTTTCACTTATCGTCCCTGATAATTTGATGACTGATCTCGGAGCAACGGGTTTGCGCCACTTGATTTTTGATAATTATGATTTGGAAGAATTCTTATCTTTTGAAAATAGGTTAGGCATTTTTCAAACTATCCATAGAAGTTACAAATTTGCTGTAACCACTATCAAGAAATCTCCATCACAAAGAGAGGAATTTAAAGCTTTCTTCTACAAACTCAACCTTGATGCACTCAATCAAGAGAATGAAAAAATGGACTATCCATTTTCTCTGGTTAAGGAAGCAGAACCTGAAAAATATTCACTCTTTGAGCCACGTAGTATTAAGGAATTTAATCTCTATCAAAAAATTAAATTGAAATTCCCACCTTTGAGAGAGACTGAAGTAATTAAACTCAGAAGAGATTTTGATAAAACTAATGATTCAGCTTTGTTTTTGCCAATCGAAGAAGCTGACTACCCACTCTATGAAGGTAAATTGATGAATCAATTTAAGCTGGTTGATGTCCCGACAGAAGGTGTTTCTGAATCAGATATCCTCCGAAAAACGGGAGCTGATTATGAAAATTATAGGATTGGAATTCGAGCCATAGCTAGTGCTACTAATCAACGTTCGTTAATAGCAACTTTATTACCTCGTTATACGACAGCAGCAAATAATTTATTGATGGAAAAAGATGTTGATACAACAAAAATTCAGGAAAAGCTATTTACATTAGGATTGTTAAATTCGTATGTACTAGATTTTGTATTAAAAAAATTGGTTAACACTAATATTAATCAAACATACCTCAAACAGTTACCAATCCCAACTATTTCAGATGTTTCATGTTCGGAGGAGATTATACAAATCGTGAAGCAGTTATTGCTTAAAAATGGACCACTATATGAAGAGCTAGAAAACCTGGTGACAGGAGATGGTTTCAAAGGACTATCGCATGATGACTTAATTGCAGAGTTAAATGCCAGAGTCATGCTTGCTTTTGAGCTAACTCGAGAAGATATAATCGATTTGATGAAGACTTTTGAGACAGCTAATCATAAAGCATTTGTAGAAGAAGAAACACAACGGATTATCGCCGTTTACGATAGGATAAATAGATGACAGAAAATAAGGATTTAGAAACAGAAATTTTTCAACGCAAGGTAATTGATAACAGACACCTCTCGATGACTGACACGTTCAAATATCTCATCTCAGATTCAGGCACGCAGACCTTGAGACTTGGAGTAGGCTATTTTTACATTTCGGGCCTCATTCTGATTAAAGATGAATTTCTTCAATTTATGAATGAACGAAATGGTCGTGTACAAATTATTATGGGAAATCAAACTAACCATGAAACGGTAAGTGTTCTGGATGTGAAAACAAGCCAAGAGTACAGAGCCGAGCTTCCGCAGCTAATGAGCGCAGACTTGGATGGTATTCTAAGCGAAGAAGATTTCTTAAAGCAAGTGAGACAATGGATTAGTGAAGGGCGCATTGAGATTAAAGTCTACATAGGAGACGCCAATTATTTCCATGCTAAATCATACCTATTCTCAAGAAGTTTTGAAAGTAGCCAAGGGAAAGCTATTGTAGGTTCTTCAAACTTTTCAAAAAATGGTTTGATAGGAAATACAGAATTAAATGTCTTAGGACAGGATAATTATTTTGCCTTGAATGATTGGTTCTCAGAACTTTGGGAGTCGGATGAGGTGGATAATTTCGCAAGTGAATTGATAGAAATAGTAAAAAGCAAATTTCCAAATTGGCAAAAAGGTAAACCCTATAAATCAACATGGGAGACCTACTATGATTTTGCCCAGATATTTGGTAAGCCTTATGCTGAGTTTAACGAGGAAACTGAATGGTCAGAATTTCTCTATCCTCACCAAAAAACAGGGATTATCGATATTTGGGATAAACTGAATACATTTAGTACTGCTGTATTATCAGATGGTGTTGGACTTGGGAAAACAAGGACAACAGCTGGCATTGTCAAGCTGAGTCTAGAAAGGCAACCAGACTTAAAGACCTTGATTATTGCTGACAATAAGCTAAAGGTTCAGTGGACAGAGGAACTTGCAATCTTAGGTATTTCAGACTCACACTTTCAATATATCTCAAGAGAAAAGTTAGCTTTATCAACCGGTAAAGATCTTGAAAAAATTGCTGAATTCTTTGATTTGATTATCGTTGATGAGGCTCATTTAGGATTTAAGAATAGAGGAACTAGAGCCTATAGAAACTTACAATTAGTAGATAAACATTCTCAAAACCTTGGGAAAAAGATGAAAGGACTTATGCTTACGGCAACTCCTTGGAATAACAGCCGAAAAGATGTTTTGAATTTAGGAAGCCTCTTCTTAGATATAGATAGTATTCCAGCTAATAGACGCTATCAACAATATTTTCTATTTGGAAACAATCAACGAGTTATTAATAAACTTGTTACGGATGATGTAGCCTTTAGCGAATTTTGGGAAGATTTATTCTTACAAAGGACCCGTAAGACTTATGGTGGTCAGAACGTCAATTTTGCCAATCGTAAATTTCCAACTGTCGAAATACCATACGAACCAAGAAAAAACAAAATCTTTACGGATAATTTTGAACGTATCTCAAATTTAAATTTCCCGTATATGGATGCAATACGATATATTAATCCAGAGAGAAATGATATGAGTGGTGACCGCCTGAAATTAATGCTACTAAAACGAGCAGATTCAAGTTGGCAATCATATTTGAAGTCACTGGAAGGTATTAGAGATAAAAACACAACTTTACTTAAACAGCTAGATATAGTAGAAAATTCATCAAATCCAACAAGTGAATTCAAGATGTTTTTATCAAGGAAATATGGTTTAGATGAATATTTATCAAAAAATGTTGGACTCTTGACGACTGATATTGATTTTGATGATTTTAGTGATGCTTCACTTCTTTCTCAATACCAATTTGATTCAAGTATAAAAAAACGTCGCTACTATGAAAAAATAAGTAAACAGATTGACGACATTAAACCAAAACTTGCGAAAGTAACGATCACTAAAATGAAGTCAGACGCTATCAGTGATGATGAGATTTTAAATAACCTGATTAATGAATTACGGTCATCTTATGAATTTATCGATGAGAAATTTGATAAAGTCAAACAGAAGATTGTTCTGGAGCTCTCACGTGGTCGGAAAGTTATCTTAATTTCACAGTTTTCTGATACAGCAAGATATTACTATGATAAATTGCTGAATGATGCTGAACTATCCGATGACAATATGGGATTGATAACAGGAAATGATGATGAAAATCGTGTGGGAAGATACCCAGAAACGAAGAAGGAAATTCTAGATAGATTCTCTCCGTTATCAAAAAATCGTCAGGATATTTTCGGTACTGTCCAAGAAATTAATCTTTTGGTGGGTACAGATACGATTTCCACTGGCCAAAACTTGCAAGATGCGATTGTTCTTATGAATTTAGACTTGCCATATAATCCGATGATATTAGAACAGAGAATTGGTCGCATTGATAGACCGCGACAAGACACTGAGGTTAATGAAATTTATATATACACATTCCCAGTATACGAAGCTATTGATGTGGAACTCAAGATGTCTGAACGACTTGGAAAAAAAATGGCTGGGGTGCTCTCTGATACAGAATTTGATGACATGGTTTTACCTGAGTATACATCTTATCTTGAGGATGTAAAGAGCAAAAAAGGTGAAGCAATTAGGGATATGTTGGACGAAACTGTAGAAAAAACAATATTCAAAAGTGGGCTAAGATCTGAGAAACACTCGTCAGAGTTTAAAGAAGCAAATAAGAGACTTTATGATCTGAAAATATCAAAGATAACACGGATAAATAATCCAGTTTTCAAGACATATAGCTTCTCAGGGAATAGTAATGATCATAGTATATTAGTAGGTAGAGTGTTCTTCAATGATGTAAATGGAGCGCCAATAGCAAAATCTGATAGAATTTTTGATCTTAATAATCTAGAAAATGAAGAAATTATAAATGCAGAAAGACATCTAAGGTTAGCTAGTTCAAAAACAATTGTTTCAACAGCAGATTTACCACAGGAAAAAGCACAGTTTCTTATAGAGAAAGCTCAAGAACAGCTCAATAGTCATAAGCAATCTTTAGTAGATACATATAATTGTGCAATTGAGACAGCAGAGACCAACTATAAAAGTTTGCAAAATAAAGTTTCTGAAAGTGCAGCAGTGAAAATCAGCCAAAGTGTTAAAGATAAGGGAATTGTTTCACTCATTTTGAGTCGTATAGAAGAGGCTGGTTTGAAACCTACAGATGTTAGAAAGATTGCCTATTATATTCGCATGATTGATGAAGAGAGTGAATTGTATCAGTATGTTAAAGAGATTGATGCCGATGTAAATCGATTCTGGCATGAATTCGAAGATTATGCTGAAATATTCGATTTTGCTAATTTAGATTCATCCATAGGTTCAAAAGTTGTTAGGTCGTCTAATCGTCAAGCAAGTGTTGACAAAACAGAAATTGAAATCTTGTTTGGGAATATAGTAGTTGAATAGTTCTGCACAGTGATACGAAAAATTCTAGTATTAATAACTAATTTTCCGAAAAATACTTATTTTTCGGAAAATTAACATTGAGAAATCTAGAGTTACGATTTTTAGGTTTTGCTCCTTCAATACACCTCCTCCCTATCCAAATTTGGATAAAGTTTTTCATTGTTCAAAATTCGAAGAACAGTAGTTCTACTTGTTTTTATTTTATATTTTCACATAATGGCAATATTACAAAAAGTAACTTACACAGTTAAAGCCGAATGCTTCCCAGATACCTTGGGCTTTAGATGAAGGTATTAGTGACATGTTACCAATTATGCAGACTGATATTCAACTTCAAAAAGAGAATAACATCTTGATCATTGATGCTAAATACTATTCAAGTACTACACAAGTACGTTTCGATAAGTACACTATTCATTCTAATAATCTTTATCAGATTTTTACATATGTAAAAAACCGTCAATATCAATTTGGAGATAATAAATGTCTAGTATCAGGTATGCTATTGTATGCAAAAACTAATGAACAAATTCAGCCCGACAGTCTTTATCAGTTTCATTGAAATCAGATTAGTGTTCGTACATTGGACTTGAATTTACCGTTTAAAGAAATAGAAAAGCAGTTAGATTTGATTGTATTATCTCAATTTGAAGAGCAGTTAAAAATATAGTATCTACAGTTATTTTGAGAACAAAGATCTTTATCAAATTTTTAAAAGATTGAATTATTCATTTATTATGTGGTGGATGAATAAGCAATTTCGACGTTTAAAAATTATTTGAACAAATGAAAAAATCTAACTAGATGCCTCAATGTAGCAAATGATTATAAACTAATCAAGAAAGGTGAATAATGGAAAAAGACTATCTATTTAAATTAAATGTTCAGCCTCATGTGCTGGAAAAATATTCTGGAAGCAGAATTGACACTTTAAAAAATGAGTTGTTACCTAATGTTATTTCATTTTCATTTGGTAACGATATATTTAGTCAGACAGACTCTAATATTCAATTAGGAAGCGATCGGATGGGCTTTCAGATTGTTAGAAACTATCAGGATATTTTAGAATCTGAGGAATATGAACGTTTAATAGAATTGACTTCTGAGTTAACAAAGGAGTATGTTAGGATTAGTAGAGAATATTCTAATAAAAACGGAATTCATTATAGTCAAGAATATTTGGATAAACATCAGGAAGCAATTGAATTACGAAAAAAATTATTAGAAATCTTTGAGGAGTTGAAACAGTCTCAAAAGGAATACAGCAGTTCTACAATTGATAGAATATTAGAAGCAAAATACGATTTTGTAATAATGTCAAAAGTTGGAACAGGTATAGATCATATTCGGAAAGTCAAAAGGATTTCTTTGTTTTTAGAAGAGTATAAAAATAATCCTATAGAAGCTGTGCAAGTAGTATATAAATTTCAGTCAGAGAGATTAAGTATCCGAGCTCGAAGTCAACAGGAGGCACTTACCTTACATCGTATAATTGAACGTAAAATCAATAGTTCAGGCGAATTAGGTGAGATTGGGAAAGTTACTATAAATCCCATATATGAAGAAATTGTATTAAATATTGATCAGCAGAATACCAGGAGTATTGAAATTGTGACAACTTATCCAAACGGTACTGCAGATGAGTTGGAAGATTTGATGGTAGATCCTAATGAATTTTTTAAAACTAAAGAAAGCCGTATGACATTGATGTTTTCAGATGATAAAAATAATAGAGTAACATGGAGAAAAATTTGGAAGTTCTTAATTTTAAAAGCACAACAGGGCTATTTAAGATCTGTCAATAAAAATGGATGTTATATTATTGATGAAGAAAACTCTGTATTACAAACTAAGAGGTATTAAATATGTTACAAAAGCCAGAAAGAAATCCGTTAAAAATTATTTGGTTATCGAAAAATGATATACTTCCAAAAGAACTTTGGATAGCTTATGGTATTTTTTTGTGCATTATAACTGCTATTAAGTTTTGTATGCCTATTCATGTGATTGATGTTGATTTAAAAATCTATCAGACAAATCAGTATATTTTTCTTGCTATCTCGTCATTAGCCTTAGTACTATCAATGTATACCTTTGGTAGGGAGGTGTATACTCTTGATGACTTTGCAAAATTTTATTTAAGAAACAATGGAATAACCTACTATAAATATTTAACAAATTATTTATTTCCGTCGTTGATGTGGCTTGTAGCATTATTTTTTTCAATAATGAGATTAATGCTTATTGTAAAAATATCTAATACAACATTAGAAGTTTTGAGAGTAATATATCTTTCTCAAGTATTATTAGCTATTATATCAACCGTTAATTTAGTAATTAATAATATGAATCGAGTTTCAAATAAAGTCTATATGACTTCAAAAAGTATCAGCGAGGAGTATTCTAAAAAGAAAGAATCTGTTAGTTCAAAAACAATAGGAAGTACGGTGAATACGTTAAATATTAGTGTTGGGAAATTTAAACGTGTAGTACATTTCGGTATTGAAAAACTAGATTAAAAAAGATTAAGATAATTTCGCTTGAATTTATTTTAGAGATATTGTGTGAAAAATAATAAAGGGAATCACTTCTATTGATCAATATTAATTAGATTTTCATAAATTATGGAGTGATTTTCACTTATCTTGAAATATCTTGTATTAAACTGATTTCTAAGAAATAAGATGAAGCTGTGTGTAATAGGTAAAACGATATCGTACTATATTTAACTGAAATTTTTAATAATATTCCAATCTCTACCTTTTTCACTACCTTTTTCTTAGAAATGGTCTTAAAGTCTGGTATAATAAGTTTTATAGGCGTATTATTTTATTTTTACAGATTAAATAAGCATACCTAACTTAAAACGCCTTACTGGGCGTTTTTTGCTTTATTGGCTGGCAGTCTTTAGCTTTTCAGGAGAGATTTATGGCGTTTTATCTTTTGATGTTTCCTCCACTTTTTATCTTTCACGATATGGAAGAAATTATCGGTCTTGTCCCTTGGATTCATTTCAACGAAACCTTGCTGGCCCAAAAGGCTCCAACTATTCTCAAGATCCACAAAGGAATTACAACAGAGGGATTTGCCCTCGCTGTTTTTGAGGAATTCATCCTTGTCTTATCCATCACTTTCTTAGCATATGTTACTCAATCTAGAGCGCTCGAATTGGTTTGGTTAGGGGGATTTGTAGCCTTTGCGCTTCATCTCTTGCTCCATATCGGACAATCAATCCTTCTTCGCAAGTATATTCCTGCTCTGATTACTTCTGTCCTCTGTTTTCCTGTCAGTGCTTATTTGATTACAGACATCGTACATTTGTGGCAGGTTTCGACTAGCGAATTTTTCCTATTTTCACTGGTCGGTTCAGGCATTGTCGTCATCAATCTCCTCTTTGCTCTCTGGCTTGGGAGAAAGTATTCCGCCTGGCTTGCCCATTACCATTAACAAAAGTTCCTTGCAATTTCAATATGCAGGGAATTTTTTTATCCTCCTTCACAGTTAATAAGTGTTCTATAGTTTTTTAAGACAAAGCAAAAAGCCCACTGTTGTAGGCTTTTCGTAAGATATTTCTTAAAATTAAAGCATTTTGTTGTAGAATTCAACGACAAGTGCTTCGTTGATTTCTGGGTTGATTTCGTCGCGTTCTGGCAAGCGAGTCAATGAACCTTCCAATTTTTCAGCGTCGAATGATACGAATGCTGGACGTCCAAGAGTAGCTTCTACTGCTTCAAGGATTGCTGGAACTTTCAATGATTTTTCACGAACTGAGATCACTTGACCTGGAGTTACGCGGTATGATGGGATATCAACGCGTTTTCCGTCAACAAGGATGTGACCGTGGTTTACGAATTGACGAGCTTGACGACGAGTAGTCGCAAGACCAAGACGGTAAACAACGTTATCCAAACGACGTTCCAAAAGAAGCATGAAGTTGAAACCTAGGATTCCGCCTTTGATTTTTGTAGCTTGTACGAACAAGTTACGGAATTGTTTTTCACCTACACCGTAAGTGAAACGAAGTTTTTGTTTTTCAGCCAATTGCAAACCGTATTCTGACAATTTAGAACGGTTGTTTGGTCCGTGTTGTCCTGGTACGTAGTTACGACGTGCCAATTCTTTACCTGTACCTGTAAGTGAAAGGCCAAGGCGACGAGCTTGTTTCCAAGATGGTCCTGTATAACGTGACATATGTATGTCCTCCTGATATAAATAATATTTGGCGGAAATAGTCACTTAGAAAGCCCTGATTCGTGCAGATGCCCTTCGCCTAAACAGCCAAGGTTACTTGTCATAAGACACCTGTTGACGAGCTTCATGCTTTCCTGCTGCTATTTCACACAAAGGCTATTGTACCATGAAAAGCTAGATTTGTAAAGGGATTTTACGACTTTATTTCAAATTAAGGCTGAATGTAAACTTGCTTCCTAAGCCATACTGGCTTTCTGCTGTGATTTCGCCGCCAAGCTGATGGGCTAGTTCTCGTGCAATCGCAAGACCTAAGCCATGACCCCCTGTTTTCATATTGCGCGAAGTTTCTACACGATAAAGTCGTTTAAAGATCTTTCCCAAATCCTCAGGAAGGATCCCCTGGCCCTCGTCTTTCACACTGATTGTCAGCTCTTGTTCTGTTAATTGGGCAAGAACCTCGATTCTGGTTCCTGGTTCTGAATATTTAAAGGCATTGTTTAACAAATTAACTAAAATGCGAGAGAGTTTGTCAGAATGGCTCTTGATTTTCGCCGACTCAGGTGACACTTGAATGTAAACATCCCGCTCCTCTTGTTCAATCTGGAGTTGAAATTCACTCATTGACTCAATCAGCAACTGGTCTAAAAAGACCTCTTCGACTTCTTCATCAGCAGTTTCTTGAGGTTGTGTGTTAAGAGTCAAAACATCCAATTCCTCTACTAGCTTGTTTAGACGCTCAGTTTGCCGACCAATCGTGGTTAAGTAGTGGAGCCGCTCCTCTTCCTTGATCACTCCATCTAGAATTCCCTCAACAGTAACCTGAATGGAGGTAATGGGAGTTTTAATATCGTGAGAGAGCTGCGCAATCATCATTCTCTTTTCTTGCTCGCTCTCATCAAGTGATTGAAAGGTAGCCTGCAAATTGTGGGACATATCATTAAAAGCCTGTCCCAGCTCTTGAAATTCTAATGGTCCTTTGGTTTCAATTTCTGTGCTGAAATCCTTGCTGGCTATATCCTGAGCTTGTTTTTTCAAGTGTTTCAGAGAAGAGAACACTGGCGACAAAAGAAAGATGCTCACTGCAGCGCCAATGAAACTAGCAATCAAGGTCATTCCAACTAGAAAGTAAACTTCACTTTTCTCAATCAACATTCGTTGGACTGCCCAAAAAACGACCAAAATCGTTAGTAGAGTCGACACTAGATACCCCACTAAAATATAGTTTCTTAATTTCATTTTCTACCTCTTGGTCTTTCCATCTTATAGCCCAAACCCCAGACAGTTTTGATAGCAGGAGCATTTGAATTTGTATACTTGGTCAACTCTTGCCTCAAAGCATGGATATGAACATTGAGTGTATTGGTATCATCCACATAGTCCTCTTGCCATACCTTCTCGTAAAGTTCCGTCTTTGAAAAGACTCTCTCGGGATTGCTGGCTAATATCCATAGAAGTTCAAAGGATTTTACTGTCAATTCCAAAGGTTGCTCCCCAATGCGGACCTCATGAGTCACATGGTTGATTACCAAGTCACCAAACTCGATCTGTTCTGTCTCTCCTCCACGGCTAAGGCGACGCAAGATATTATTCACTCTTAAAACCAATTCGCGTGGGCTAAAGGGTTTGACTATAAAATCATCTGCCCCCAAACTTAATCCATAAATCTTATCCTGTTCGCTTGTCTTAGCAGTTGTAAAGAGGAAGGGTTGATCCGGAGCGATATACTGAACTTCACTGATAAAATCATAGCCATCCATATTGGGCATCATGATATCTGTGATAATAAGGTCAATAGATTTTTTTCTGAAAAGTTCTAATCCCTCCTTACCATCATGGGCGACCAAAACATCGTAACCTGCTTGTAAAAGATAGCGGTTTTGAATATCTAAAATATCTATCTCATCATCAACCAGCAAAATTGTCTTTTTCATCTGACACTCCTTCGATAAAAACAGTGTTATACTTGCTTTAGTATAACACTATTTTCTCTAATGTTTAAGTGATTTGAATCTTAATCTTCTCGTTTGGTTGTCAAACCCAAAAGTCCAACAAGACCTGCCAAGGCTAGACCAAAGATACCAAGGCCAGCTGTAGCCGTTTTAGCTTCCCCAGTATTTGGTAACATCGCTTTATCATCTTTTTTCATCATATTAGCCATTGGGCTAGAAGCTGGTTGATCTACTTTCATATCTGACATATGGTGATTTGTACCCATCATACCCTCAGTTGTACCTGTAGAGCCTGTTTCAGAAGGCTTCGTATTCATCTGACCTTGTTGAGATGGTATTGTCGCCATTTCTTTTCCACGAAGCTGAATCGTTACTTGACGAGTAGCAATCAGATTGGTCAAATCAGGTTTGCCATCTTTAGAGCCATAGACTTTAACAGTAGCTAGGTATGTATGTGTTCCGTTAGCTCGAAGTTGATCCAGCAAGGCCTGACCATCTTTGCCAACCGTATTGCCATTCAAATCCACTTCGTAGAAATATTGACCTTTAGCCAAGCCTTCAAGTGGCAATAGCGCTGGGTTCTTCGCTGTTCCATTGTCAGACCATGGAGCTTTGTCTGAGGCTTTTAACAAGAGGCGAGTCAACATACCATCTCCACCAAAAGCTTCGTATGGAATAACTTGGTTGACACCGGCCAAGAAAGGTCCAGGAACCTTAGCCTTATCAAGGTAGCTAGCTGGAACATCAATCATGTCTTTGACATTGTTAACAACAGACTCTTTGACCTGATTTGGTGTGGTCAAGCCATTCAAATTAACAGTCAAATCTTTAGTCGCTATGAGGTTAGTTAAGTCAGGCTTGCCGTCTTTCGCACCGTACACCTTGATAGTAGCTTTATAGCTTTGTGTACCATTTTGTTTCAAGAGGTCAAGCAGCTCTTTGTCAGATTTTCCTTGAGTGCCTGCTAAATCCACTTCGTAGAAGTAAAGGCCTTTGCCCAATTTTTCTACTGGTGGGAGAGCTGGATTTTTAGCCGTTCCATTGTCTGACCATGGAGCTTTGTCTGAAGCTTTCAAGATCAGACGAGTCAACATGCCATCTCCAGCGAAGAATTCGTATGGAATGACTTGATTGACACCAGCTGTAAATGGTCCTGGGAAATTGGCTTTGTCAAGGTAGCTAGCTGGGACATCTACTGTGTCTTTGGTGTTGTCAGCCACACCTTTTTGAACTTCAGCTGGGGTGGTCAAACCATTCAAGTTGACATCCAAATTTTTAGTCGCTACCAGATTAGTTAAGTCAGGTTTGCCATCTTTCGCACCGTACACCTTGATAGTAGCTTTATAGCTTTGTGTACCATTTTGTTTCAAAAGGTCAAGCAACTCTTTGTCAGATTTTCCTTGGGTGCCTGCCAAATCCACTTCGTAGAAGTAAAGGCCTTTGCCCAATTTCTCTACTGGTGGGAGAGCGGGATTTTTAGCTGTTCCGTTGTCTGACCATGGAGCCTTATCAGATGCTTTCAAGATCAGGCGAGTCAACATGCCGTCTCCAGCGAAGAATTCGTATGGAATGACTTGGTTGACACCGGCTGTGAAGGGACCAGGGAAGTTAGCCTTGTCCAAGTAAGTGGCTGGGACATCCACTGTATCTTTTGTATTGTCAGCCACACCTTTTTGGACTTCAGCTGGGGTGGTCGCTGGTTGCGCTTCACTAGCTTCACGGTCTTGTCCAGAAACTGTAGGCGCAGGACTTTCCACAGGTTTAACTGCATCTTCTGTTTGTTTCTTAGAGTCAGGTTGTGCTTGTACTTCTTCTTTTGGCGCTACTGCCGGCTCTTTAGCAGTTGCGTCCGCTTTTTCTGAAGAGCTTGTAGTATCCAAGCTTGCTTTAGGTGCTGAGTCTGCTTGTTCTGAAGGAAGAGCTACATCAACTGCTTTTTTGAGAACCTCTGCTGGTAAGTCGCTCTTTTCACTCACCGAAGCAGCGTCTGGCACGACTTGGGCAGGGGTCGGATTGACGACATCAGCACGTGCAGAACTTGGTTGACCAACTAGGACAAAGAAGCCACTAGCCACAACAACTGAAGCAACACCGACACTAAGACGGCGAATTGACCAACGAGTATATCTCTGATTTGGATTGAATTTCATAGGATTCTCCTTAGAGTTTTCTTTTTTTTTGATGACTCTAGTATAATCTCCTAAAATTAAAAAGGATTAAGAAAAAGTTAAAATTTTTCTTAAATCCCTCTTATAAAATACTTATATTGACTCGTTAATTGTTAGAAAGAGAGTACCCTTCCTCTCCTACTCACTCAGTTCAGCTAGGGTATCCAAATGTTGGTTATTAATGACCGCCATGATGTAGGCATCTGCCTGCAAGAGGTCATTAGGTCCGAATTGGACATCTAGAGGAGCATTTTCGTAGGCACGAAAACCTAGTACGTTGAGGTTGTATCGCCCACGTAAATCTAACTGACTGAGGCTTTTACCAGCCCACGATTGGGGAATTTTCATCTCGACAATCGAAACATTCTTGTCCAGCTGAAAGACATCCACGCTGTTATGAAAGAGGATTGTCTGCGCTAAAGAGCGCCCCATTTCAAACTCTGGTGAGATGACTGCGTCCGCACCGATTTTTTCTAAAACTTTTTTAGCTGTATGGCTTTTGACCTTGGCAATGACGGTCGGCACTCCTAGACTCTTGCAGTGCATAACCGCGAGAACACTGGACTCCAGATTTTCACCCGTTGCGACAACTACAGTATCACAGGTGTCAATCCCCGCTGATAGAAGGAGTTCTTCATCCGTAATATCGCCAACTACTCCACGCGCCAGCACAGGTTCAAATTGATTAATGCGTTCCTCGTGGTCATCAATAGCAATGATATTCATGTCATGCTTGGCTAGGGCAGCCAAAACACTGCTCCCAAAAATTCCCAAGCCTAAAATTCCAATTGTCCGATCTGACATCGTTCTTCCTTTCTTATCCGATAGTGATATCTGCTTTCATATAGTGAATCGTATCTTTCTTGTCTGGCTGGTATTCCGCTACACTGACCAGTAGTGTCAAGGGACCAATACGGCCGATGAACATCAGCAACATAACGATGCTGAGGGCTATCTTGCCTAGCTCTGGTGTTAAATTTGCCGTCACCCCAACTGTCGCAAGGGCTGAAATGGTCTCAAACATGAGGTAGATAAAACGCGGATTTCCCTCTGCTGTTATCCCTAGCAGGATCAAGCCCAGCAAGAAGGTCAGCAAGAAGATAATAAAGACACTGAAAGATTTTTGCACGGTTCGGGGTTCAATGGTCCTCCGAGCCACATTGGCATGAGGCAAGCCCAATAGTTCGCTACGAGCGAAGACCAACAAGACAAAGAAGGTCGTAATCTTGAGCCCCCCTGCTGTCCCTCCAGGCGCCCCTCCTAGAAACATCTGTAGGATATAGATGAACAAGGTCACCGGTCGAGCCTGGGTGTAGTCAATAGAGGCAAAACCTGCCGTTCTCATGCTGACGGTCTGGAAGAAACTAACCAGTAGTTTCTCTGGAGCGCTGAGATTTCCAATCGTCCCAGGATTGTTCCACTCGATGAACAAAGTCGATACGGTTCCAAAGAGCAGAATTCCCGCCGTTAAAAAGAGAACCAACTTGGTATGAAAGCGAAGACGACGTTTTTCCTTTTTCCCAATCTGGGTCGCTAGGTCAAACCAGACCATAAATCCTAGACCACCCGTGATAATCAAACCAGCAATCACTAGATTGATCAAGGGATCCGTTTGAAAAGCTGCCAAACTCGTACTTCCAAAATTATCAAATCCAGCATTACAGAAAGCTGAAACAGCCAAAAAGACAGAGGTTAACACCCCTCGCCCCCAGCCAAATTCGGGGATAAAGCGGAAACTCAAGAGAAAGGCACCAATTCCTTCCACCAGAAAAGTCGTCAGAAAGATTGAGCGGATGAAGTCCTTTAGAGACTGGGTTTCTCCATAACTGAAACTTTCTTGAATAGTCTCACGACCACGAAGACTGAGCTTTTGCTTGCCTTGGATATAAAAGATTCCGATAAAGGTCATGAGACCCAAACCGCCAATCTGGATCAAGAGCATACAGATCAACTGGCCCCATATATTGTAAGTAGAGGCTACCGGCTGGGTAAAGAGCCCTGTCACACAGACCATGGACACGGTCGTAAAGAGATGGTCAAAGTAGGTCGCTTGTGACGTTGTTGCTTGCACAAAGGGGAGACTTAAAAGGAGAGAACCCAAGAAGATTACTAGGGCAAAACTTAAAAAGATGCGACGGGCTGGCGATAAACGTCCCAGTGTCGTCCTGATTTTTTCCAAAAAAGATTTGAATAACATAGCTACATTCTACCATAAAAACAGTAAGAAAACTCACATGTGGTGCACAATGGCAAGACAGAGTTCGAGTGCCTTATCAAAAGCTTCTGAGCCCCAGTCACGACTGTCGTAGTTGTCCAGATCCGCCAAGGAATCTGCGGTAAAGAGCAATTCCCCCCAGACAACCCCACGTAGTTGGGTTACTGCCGCAAGAGCCGAGCACTCCATCTCCACAACTGCACAGCCTTCCTCCTTGCGATAGGCAACCTTTTCAGCCGTCTCTCGGTAAAAACCATCTGTCGTCCAGGTCATGACTTCCTCATAAGGAATGCCTCTTTGTTCCAAGACTTGCTCAATAGCAGAGACAGCCTCAATCTGCATCTCCATATAACGAGAAGGCGCTACATAGTGGTAGCTGGTCCCCTCATCTCGCAAAGCCCGAACAGGGACGAGAAAGGCATTTTCCTCTATATCGGCTAGGACGCCACAGGTTCCAGTGGAAATGATTTGCTCCACACCATAGCCAATCAACCAATCCATAAACTGGGCCGCTGGAGCAGAACCAACAGGCGCTTGAGCCAGACAAATCTTCTCACCCTTGTAGTTGATGACGTACACTGGATAAGTTTTAGTGGCAGAAACGAACTCGCCAACACAGTCCGCCCCTACTTCCTGAGCATAACGGTCAATCTCCTCCTCCAAAAATGCGTAGATGCACTTCTTTGGCAACTTTAAATCTAGCCCCTCATGTGTTGGCATAAGGACCGCTTGGGGATTGTCATCAAACTCCAAAATGGGAATCGCATGTTTCTGAATCATAGCCCACCTCCTCTAATTTTGTACTATTGTATCAAAAGCTGACGGAGTGTCAAGGAGTTGTCTTTACATTTCCTCTAGTAACAACACAAAACTCTCCCTTCTCTTTCGAGAAAGGAGATTCTTTTTTATCCTTGTCCGCCAGGGGCTGGACCTCCGCCTTGAGGGCCTCCATTTGGTCCACCGCCTCCAGGCATAGAGTTGACAATTTCCGTTTGTTTTTCACCGTTGAGATAGATATCCCCGCCTGTGTAGGTCGCTGTTCCATCAAAGTCAAAACCTGTTTGACCAATCATTTTAATGGTTCCGCCTGTGACCGTGATATTGCCGTTTGAGTCAATTGGGTCTGTATCTCCTTGACCGACTTCTACTGTCAGGTTCCCACCGTTCATGGTGAAGAAGATTTCACTCTGTTGGGCATTTTTGTTGGCTGCATTGACTCCATCATCTGTCGAATAGATGCTAATGTCCCCACCGTTGATAGTGATGGACTTACCTTCAAGTCCTTCTGTCGAATTCTTGACGGTGTAGGTACCACTATCGATAACCAAATCACCTGATGCGTGGATGCCATCATCTCCTGCTGCGTGGATGCCATCATCTCCTGCTGTGACGGTGATGTTGTTGTTGGATAGGTACATGGTTCCGACTGAAGTATCCTCGTCATTGTCCACCTTTACGCCATCTTCTTTGGCATCGATAGTCATGGTCGTACCAGTGATGTTGAGTTCATCATTGACATTAAAGGCATCGCCAATTGCTGTGATGTTATAGGTTCCACCCGTGATGTGGAGGGCGTCGTTGGCCTTGATACCATTGTTCTTCTTGCCATCTACATTGAGAGTTCCTTTCCCGTTGATGGTCAAATCCACCTTAGAAAAGAGAGCTGCGTCTGCTTTTTCGTCACTGTTAGAGCTTGAGTCAGAGAGACTGTTGGTGGTCCCCTCTGCTAAAGTCAAGTAGACGTGGCCAGCTGATGTCGCAGATATCGCTGCATTGGTATTGGTCATGGTCGCACCTTTTAGGACTAGGTGAACATCTGCCGACTTATCTGCCTCGACCTTGATCTGCACTCCGTCAGACTGACCTGAAATTACATAGGTCCCAGATTTTGTGATGGTCACTGTTGATTCAGAGACTGTCACCCCTTCTCCAGAGACGTTTGCAGATGAGCCAGATAACTCAATCTTAGAAGCTGTGCTTTCATCATAAGAAGTATCATTGTCCTTCTCTGTAAAATAGGATGATTGGTTTGTCTTTGTTGCAGTTGTTGTTGCACTATTTGTCGTCGCATTGGTATTGGATGTAGTTGTTGACTGGGAACATGCTGCCATCAGTACCATTGCCGTTAAACTCGTTACGAGTAGGGTCCATTTTTTTGATTTCATACCTTTTTCCTCTCCTTCGTATGATATAGCTAGACAGTCTACAGAAGATTCCTGAAACAAAACTAAAACTTTTCTGAAAGTTTCCTTAAATTCAGTTTGGATTAGATTTCGTCTAGTAATTTTTTAGAAAGGACTGCTAGAAACAATTTTTGAACGCTAAAATACCTTTAATAGATTTTTAAAACCAACATCCCCCAGTGCGATGTCTCCTTGACCAAGAAAGCCAAAAAGAAGAAAAATTTATAAGACTAAAACTCATAAAAAGAACAGCCCTAGCTGTTCCTTTTCACTTCTATTTCACAGGTATTTCCTTAATCACACGCGCAGGATTGCCAGCTAGGACGACATTGTCTCCAAAGGACTTGGTAATCACGGCCCCTGCTCCAGCGACGACATTATTACCCAGTGTCACCCCAGGAAGGACAATGACACCACCTCCAGCCCAGAAATTATCTCCGATGGTGATGGGCTTGCCGTATTCGACCCCTGAATTGCGTTCATGCGGATCCAGTGGGTGGAGTGGGGTTAAAAACTGACAGTTGGGGCCAAGCATGGCGTTGTTCCCGATGCGAATCGGACAAACATCCAGCATGGTCAAGTTCCAATTAGAATAAAAATTTTCCCCTAGATGGATGTTGACCCCATAATCGACCACCAGGCGTGGATTGACATAGAGATTTTGCCCAGTTGAACCAAACCAAGTCTTGATAATCTCCGCACCTTTTAAGGGATCTAGCTCCTGATTGAAATCAGCCTGCTTCTGACGTGCTGTCTGAGCCAAGGCCCGTAATTCTGGATCCGACGGACGGTAAGGCTCCCCTGCTATCATTTTCTGGTATTCGCTAGTCATCTTATCACCTCATACTTACTTTGGCCCCATCATATCAAAAAGCCTCTGAAAGGTCAAGAATAGCCTGCTTTCTAGACTCTCGAAACAAATCCCCTCCCAAGTCAAAACAACTTGCTTGACAAAAGATTGACTTCATGGTTTAATATACCCCATAAGGGTATATTTGGAGGTGCCTATGTTTCACTTATTTACAAAAATTGACAGTATTTCTACCAGCGAGTTAGAAGCTAAACTCAGAGAACCAATTCAGCTACTAGATGTTCGGACGCCTATGGAATTCCGTAGAGGTCATATCAAAAATGCAAAAAATGTTCCTTTAACGGAAATCGGATCTTACACACCTGCGACAAAAGAAACACTTTATGTCATTTGTCATTCTGGTGTACGAAGCAAACTGGCTGCGAAGAAGCTAAAGAAAAAAGGTTACGATGTCGTCAATGTTCGAGGCGGTATGAGCGCTTGGACAGGTAAGGTCATCTAGAAGTATAAAGGAGAAAGTCAATGAAAATTATCATTGTCGGAGGAGTTGCAGGCGGTATGTCAGCAGCAACCCGTCTCAGACGCCTCATGGAAGACGCTGAGATCATTATTTTTGAGAAAGGTCCCTTTGTTTCCTTTGCAAACTGCGGACTTCCTTACTATGTTTCAGGAGAAATTGCAAACCGTGATAGTTTATTGGTCCAAACTCCTGAAAGTCTCAGGGCACGCTTTAATCTCGATGTGCGGCCATTTCACGAGGTTATCCAGATTTCGCCAGAAGAACACACTGTGACGGTGCGGCATGATGGACAGGAATTCACAGAAAGCTACGACAAGCTGATCCTCTCCCCAGGAGCTAAACCATTTGTCCCTACCATTGAAGGCTTGGCAGAAGCTAAGAATGCCTACACGCTTCGCAATGTTCCTGACCTCAATGAGATTATGGCAGCCTTGGACAATCATCCAAAAGAAGCTGTCGTTATCGGTGCAGGCTTTATCGGGCTTGAAATGGCTGAAAATCTGGCAAAACGTGGATTGCAAGTCACCATCGTGGAGAAAGCACCCCATGTCTTGCCACCATTAGATCAGGAAATGGCGGCCTTTGTCCAAGCAGAATTGGTCAAAAACGGCGTTCGCGTTATCACTTCTCAGTCTGCGACTCGATTTGAAGATCAAGGAAAAACCATCGTTCTCGAAAACGGTCAAAAGATTGCTTCTGACCTCACCATCCTTTCTGTAGGTGTTGAACCTGAAAATGGACTGGCTCAGGCAGCGGGGATTGAACTGGGACTCCGTGGTGGGATTCTCGTCAACGAAAACTACGAAACCAGTCAAAAAGATATTTTTGCAGTTGGAGATGCCATCGTCGTCAAGCAAGAGATTACTGGCCAAGATGCCCTCATCTCTCTAGCTTCTCCTGCCAATCGTCAGGGACGCCAAGTGGCGGACGTCATCGCAGGACTCGGCCGTACAAACAAGGGCAGTATCGGCACTGCAATCGTTCGTGCCTTTGATATGACAGCTGCTTCGACTGGTCTCAGCGAGCGTATCCTTAGCATGAATCAACTTCCTTACAAGGCCCTTCATGTCAGCGGTAAAGACCACGCTGGTTATTATCCCGGCGCTACTGATATGACCTTGAAGCTCCTCTTTGACCCAAACACTGGAAAAATCTATGGTGCCCAAGGAGTTGGGAAGAAAGGTGTTGACAAACGAATCGATATCCTAGCAACTGCTATCAAGGGAAATCTCACCGTCTTTGACTTACCAGAGTTAGAGTTTACCTATGCGCCACCATTTGGCTCTGCCAAGGATCCCGTCAATATGCTGGGCTACGCAGCCTTGAACCTTATCGAAGGTCTCAGCGACAATATTCAATGGCACCAGCTCGAAGACGAACTGGCTACTGGTAAGAAATTCCTAGATGTACGGACAAGTGGCGAATTCCAGAGTGGTCGACTCAAAGTCGATACCATTCATATCCCCCTAAATGAACTACGAGAACGCTTGGATGAACTAGACAAGAACCAAGCCTATATCGTTAGCTGCCACAGTGGTTTACGCAGCTATATCGCAGAGCGTATCCTTAAACAAGCAGGATTTACCGTCCAAAACTTTGACGGCGCTTATTCACTATACAAAATGGCTAACCCAGAAGGAGTAGAATATGGTAACTAATATCAGCATGGCTGACTTTTATGAAAAATATCAAAATGAAAAACTAGATCTTATCGATGTACGTGAAGTACATGAGTTTCAATCAGGACATGCGCCAGGTGCAAAAAATCTTCCGTTAAGCACCTTGGAGCAAGGCTACAAAGAACTCAAACCTGACCAGGAATACCATGTCATTTGTCAAGGTGGAGTGCGTTCTGCCTCTGCCTGTCAATTTCTCAGCGCCCAAGGTCTCACCGTTATCAACGTAGAAGGTGGTATGAATGCTTGGCCCGGTCAAGTAGAATAATCAAAAAACCGATTAAGAATTCTTAATCGGTTTTTTCATCTTTATAACTCGATGATATGAGCCTCATAACCAATAGCTTCTAGGAACTTGAGTAGGTCTGTCGTGTCCAAGAAAAGCGTTTTTTCATTGGTATTAGGGTGAAAACTCATCCGTTTTTCAGACATAATTTCTTTGTCGAAATAGACCTGAACAGCCTTATCTGCATTGTTGAGCAAGCCAAATGGAGAGACAACACCTGCTGGTAACATCATTTTTTCAAACAAGCTCTCAGAGGAAGCCATACGGATTCTATTGGCTCCTACCAAGTCTTTCAAGAGGTCCATGTCCAAACGCTTTTTATCATCCATAATCACGAGATAATAGGCTGTTTTCTTTTTGTTGGTGAGAAACATGGTCTTAGTACGGACGCCTTCGATCCCTTCGATAAAGCTATCCGCTTGCTCTGTTGTCAAGGCTGGCTCGTGCTCCACGATTTCAAAGGGAATATCTAGCCCATTTAGCATTTCTACTACTTTTTCGTATGCTTCCATCTTCCGGCCTCCTTTAACTTGTCTTACCACCTTTAATTATACCATCAAAATGCATTTTCTTCCAATTCCCATCTAAGCCTCTCTAGGTTTCTTTCATTTTCATACAAGTTATCTTAGACGGGACTCCAACTGCTAGGATGGTCATGATTTCCAGCCAGCAAGCCCTTCTTTTCTTTCCACCGCATAACCACAAGGCGTTACATATCTTTTGCATGACCGAAACGCTGATTGATTGTGTGACTCAAGGTGACTAATTTTCCCAGAATATCCCTCTTGCAGATAAATAGCACATAACTATCGCTATTCATATCCATACAAGCAAGACAGAAATCGTGTCCAGCCCATCTTTCGTCCAAAATTTTACACCAAGTAGGGATGTCATCACCCTCGTCGAACCAATTCTCCTCCAAATCAAGAGTTTGTTTAGCTGCCAGAGGCTCTAGTTGGTACAGAAATTCATCCTTATCTGTCTTCCAGTCTAACTCAATGACTGCATCCACAGCAAGTAGTTCATCAGCAATAGCAAGCCATTTTATCGTAGCTTCATCGACTTCTTCGCCTATGCCCCGCTCGTCATATCTCTCTGCATACTGCTTGAAATAGGCTTTCGGTGATTCAAAACAGGAGGTCAAACGAGATCGTACCTCACTATCATCTGTTAGCAATTGGGTTATTTCCTGATAGATTGCGATATTTTTCTGCTCATCTGTCCGCATATCTAGTACAATTTCCCAGTCTTCTAGGTCCGATGTAACTCTGTTCTCCAAATATGCCCGAAGCAAGTCTTGAGTTTCTTTCTCGCTCAGACCATTTTTTTCGTAGATTACATTCTCGTTGATCCGTTCGGCATCAGCTACACTAACCTCAAAACGAAAACCGTCCGAATCTTCATCCTGACAAACCTGTACAAAATCCGATACAAACTGACTCCCCTTTAGTTTAACTGGTTGCTGAGGTATTAAAGTGAGAAAATCCCTATCACCATCTTGGACAGCTGCCAGTTGCTGCCATACTTCCTCAAGTTCAAAGCCATTTTGTTCCTTCTCACCATCATCTAGCACCCAATCCGCAAAGATTCTTCCGGAAATACTCGCAAAATCTGCTCTCTCGTCTCCATCTAGATAAGGCTGATCACTTGTAACAGGAGCCATCTCTTTGACTACCTTTTCAGCCTCTTTTTGAATCCAACCTTGTCTAAAGAAATGGGCAACAACACTAGGCAAAATCAAGACAGGCAGACAAATAAGAGTCCCTGCAAGTGCGAGACCCTTATATCGATTTTTTGTGGGACTCCCTTCTGATAGCTGATTTAGAAAGTCCGCTACTTGATTAAAAAGTTCGCCCCCAGTGACCCAGAATAGGAACAGACATTCCACACCAAGTAGGCCAAGCCATATAAACGCCATTCGTTTCGCTGCCTGACTACAGATCTCCATTTTAGTTTGTATAGGAATAGCTTCTGCCTCAGGAACACTCTGAAACCATTTTTCTGCTCGTTCTTCTTTTGTCATCTTTCCCCTCCTGTGATCCACTTTCTTATCTTGTTCTATCACATAGAGAACTACTATTTTCGTTTGATTAGGTACTGAACAGCCTTTTCTAAGCGTTCTTTTTGAGCCTCAGGGTCGTCTAGGGGTTGGTTGATGCAGGCTGTGAGATTCTCGGTAATGATCATCTCAATCACGCGCTCCACACTCGAACGAACCGCTGTCAACTGGGTAATGATATCTGCACAATCACGCTCTTCTTCGATCATCTTTTGAATTCCACGCAACTGCCCCTCTGAACGTTTCAGGCGTGTAATATACTTTGAGTTTGTCATCTTCTTATCCTTGGTCGATTTTTCTTCATTATATCTCTAATGGACTCCTTTGTCAAAATTCTCGTTCCCTCTTTATCAATAGAATCTCACCCTGCTATCGCTTTCATGGTATAATAGAATGACAAATACTATTAGAATCTATGCTCGTAGCAATACGAGTCATTCTTAGAATAGACCAGCCTATGAACTCTATCTATGGCCCTTGCGAAGTCTACTTACCCACTATCTTGCAGACTTTTCTTCAAGATATGGAAGAAGCCGCAGCTAATTATAAAAAAGAAACCTCCCTCAAACTATATGAGCATTTGCATGCGCGTATCAAAACCGAGGAAAGTATGCGTGAAAAATGCCAACGCAAGGGCCTTCCTCAGACAAGTCAATCCGCTCTTAAAGAAATACGAGATGCTATTGGCGTTCGAATTATCACAGGCTTTACAGATGATATCTACCGCATCGTAGAGTATATTCGCCAGATGCCAAGCATCCATATTTTCAAAGAGAAAGACTATATCCGTCAGGTCAAACCCAACGGATACCGTTCCTATCATCTGATTCTAGAGGTGACCACTCCCTATCCAGACTGTCTGGGAAATGACCAGGGTACCTATTTTATCGAGATTCAATTGCGCACAATTGCCATGGACTCCTGGGCTAGCCTCGAACACCAGATGAAATACAAGAAAAACATCCAAAATCCTGAGCGAATCACGCGCGAGCTCAAACGTTGTGCCGATGAGCTTGCTTCTTGTGACTTGACCATGCAGACCATCCGTGATTTGATTCAGTGCTCTGATCAAGACTAAGGAGAACCTATGAAAATCCTACTTGCCGAAGATGAAACCCAACTAAACCGTGTTATCACTGTTGCGTTAGAACGCGAAGGCTTACAGCGTTGATTCTGTTTTTAACGGACAAGACGCTGTCGAAAAGGCTAAATCTAACCACTATCACCTCATGATTTTTGACATCATGATGCCAATTAAAACTGGAATCGAAGCCCTCAAAGAAATTCGCCAGGCAGGCAATACAACTCACGTCATCATGTTGACAGCCATGGCCGAAGTGGATGACCGCGTAACTGGACTTGATGCAGGTGCTGACGACTACTTGACCAAACCTTTCTCGCTCAAGGAACTCTTAGCTAGACTCCGTTCTACTGCACGCCGCCTGGAAGACTACACCCCGGATACAGTCCAATTAGGAAATACTCGCTTGGATATTGACGAACAAGAATTAGCTGCTACAAACAGCATTCGTTTAGGGAAAAAGGAAACCCAACTCTTGACTCTCCTCATCCAGCACGCGAACCAACCCCTCAGTTGTCAACAGCTACTAGAGCAGGTCTGGCCAGACGAGCTGGAAGAACAGGATCACGAGCTCGTCTTTCTCTATATCTCCTACCTACGCCAAAAACTCCAAAGTGCCCAGTCTAGCTTACAAATACTTGGGGCTGCAGAAGGCCCCTTCCAATTGACAGGAGGTGACTAGATGTTTCGAAAACTTCGTATCAAATTTATCGCAACGGCCACTCTTGCCATCGCTCTGATTCTAACCTTCTTTCTAGTCTTGATGAATAGTATCGTCTACACTCAGACGGAGGGTAACATCCACACCGTCCTCTCTATCTTAACCAAGAATGAGGGCGAACTTCCTATTACAGACGAAATCAAGGAAAGTCTGACTGAGAAAAATATCCAAGAAGGAATTGTCTACAATTTTCAATACTTCTCCGTCAGAGAAAAGGAAAATGACTACGCCATCTCCCTCACAAATGTCCAGTCCTTAACTGAGGCTGAAGTCAAAAGTTTTCTCCCAAACATCCTCAAAAAGCAAGAAACTTATGGTTCTATTACTCATAAGGGACGCTATTTTACCTACCAAGTGAGCCAATCTACGACTGGGAAACTACTGGTCTTCTTTGAGACAACTAACTATATCCGCGAACGCGACACCCTACTTCAGGTCTCTATCTGGCTGGCCTTGGCTAGCTTACTCCTCCTCATACTGCTCTTTACCTTGATTTCTGGGATTGTTATCCGTCCCTTCGTCAAAAACTATGAAAAACAACGGATGTTTATCACTAATGCAGGTCATGAACTCAAAACACCGCTGGCTATCATTTCGGCCAATACCGAGCTTCAAGAACTCATGGAAGGAGAGACCGAGTGGAGTATCAGCACCAAAGAACAGACAGAGCGTCTCAACCACTTGATTGGAAGACTGATCCGACTTGCTCGGCTCGAGGAACAAGAGGATATCAAACTAACTCCTCAAAATATCTCGCTTATTGCTGAGAAAGTTGCGACAGATTTTGCTCCCCTCTTTAAAAAAGAAGATAAAAACTTTGAAAGCCTGATTGAAGCAGATATCATAGAAAAAGTTGCTCAGGAGGAATTTTACGAATTACTCAGTATTTTGCTCGACAATGCCCGCAAATACTGTGATCCAGCAGGCACCATCCGTCTAACTCTCAAACGCAAAGCCTATCTCCTACGCAAGCGCACCTGTATCACTGTGTCTAACGACTACAAGGATGGGCAGCCTGCCAATATTAAACGCTTCTTTGATCGCTTCTACCGTGCCGAAACATCACACAATAACCAAACCACCTCTGGGTATGGCATTGGTCTCTCCATGGCCCAACACCTTGTCAGCCTGTTTAGAGGAAAAATCTTTGTCACCTATAAAAAGCAGGTGATTACCTTTACCATCTGGTTGTAAACGTGGAGAGTCTGGTCAGAGTTCATTCAATAAAAATACAAGGGGAAGCCAATGGAATTTTTAGTAGCTGAGGAGGGTACTCCTCAAAGCATCGGTTGCGAAGGAGCAACGATAGCATATTATGGGAGTGAGATAGAATTTCATTATGAAACCGTGCCACCACATGGAGATGATATTTTTTCTGCAAAATTGCCTTTATTAGATATTCAACTTCCATTTTGGATCTATGGGAGAAATCTCATATTTTTAGATGCCTATTATTTGCTTGCAGAAACAGTGGAGAAGGGCACTTGGAATCCTATAACAAGTATGCTTATCAATATCCATACAGGAAAATATGCCAGCTTAGATCACTGGTACAACAACATTTCGGTCAAGGAAAAAGAAATCGAGTTCAAAAATGACTACGATGGAAGATCTATGATTTTAAAAGATGTTGATGGGCTTAAGTGGGTTTAGAAATATAAAATGCAAATGTTGGTTTTATATTAAAGGAGGAGAACAATGTCCAAAAAAAGAGTGACCTTACCTAAAAATTTTGATGAACTGATTACAGCAAGAGATATTGAAGCTCTTAAAGCCGTATATTATAAATGTGAGCTTACTGCTCATGACGGCAGATACAGCTTAAATACGGCACTTCATTTTGGAGGTGTTCCTGATGAGCTTGTTATCTGGCTGGTGGAACAGGGTTTAGATGTAAATACTCCTGATTATTATGGGCGGACACCATTATATAAGCATGCCACGCTGGGTAGGGATACTGTGAAACTACTTTTTGAATTAGGCGGAGATATACAAAAGCCTGATACATACGGGAGTACACCTCTGCATACGGCAGCAGGGTTTTTCCGACCTAAGATAGTCAGTTTTTTGGTTGAAAAAGGTGCAGATGTTAATGCAAAAACTGATATGGGACGAACTCCTTTAGCTGAAGCCCTTGCTACTTGTAGGCAGATTAATATTGCACAGGTAGCAGAAATTGCAGAAATGCTCATAAAGGCGGGCGCTGAGGTAACTCCTGATATGGCAGAAAGAGTCGAACTAATCGGAAAGGATTTTGAATTTCACAGAGAAAACTTTAATAAAGATTACTTGACTGAAACAGAAGCAGGGCTTGAGAGACTCTATGCACTGTTTGATGTAAAGCCTGCTCCGAAACGCAAGATACATGACGGAGTTTCTCCTATTCTTGTAGAAGATGGTCCTTGGCAAAAGCAATACGATGAACTTTGGGAGATGTTGATTCCTTCAAGCGGGCCAGCAAAAACTGTACAAGGCGAAGTGATCCGTATAACAGGGCGCGTACAGGATGAGCTCTATAGAAATGGCGGTGTCAACTGGGATAAACACTACCGGAACATGCTTAAAGCCCTGCCAAATCATTTCGCTTCAGGTACACCGCTTTCCGAAGAAGAACTGGAAGAAACTAAGGAACTGATTTCCAGCATCCGTGCAAAAGGCAGTGATGAAGATACTATAACTGAACGTTTGTGTGAACTTTCGGTTCTCTGGGTAAGCTTAAATCCTGATCCGCTTCCTTTAGGCAAAACAAATTATAACAGATGATTCTAAATTTGTAGGAGACTTAAAATGATTACATTAAAGGATATAGGAAGTTTTAAATCTGTTCCACAAATTGTAAATGATATCATAAATGGAAATACATCGGCATTAGATAAGTATTTTTCAAAGGGATGGGATATTGAAAAGGGTATAAAAATAGGTAAGTATACCACTTTGTCACCTTTAGACATCGCTTTGATTATGGAAAGTTTTGACTCTGTAAAATGGCTTGTGCAAAAGGGCGTCAATCTGAATGTAAAAGGAAGTCCTTCATTTTTGCTTGCTGTAAGGTATTGTGATAAAGCTATTATCAGGTATCTGGTAGAACATGGCGCAAAGGTGAACTGTGTAAATGAGGTAAAGGCAGAGGCCTTTGAACAGGCTTTATATGGGAAAAAATATGAGAACCTACCTCTTATCCACGAATTAGGACATAGGGTAGAAAAATACGGTGGACAGGCATTTCGCAGTGCAGTTTCAGAGAGAAATTATGAAGTGCTTGATTTCTTTATAAAGAACGGAGTTAATATTAACTACAATGCCCCTGATACGGTCTATCCTTTTAAACCAACCCCGCTATGTGTAGCCGCAAGGTATGTTGATTTGAAAATGTGTCAGTATCTTGTGGAAAATGGGGCGGATGTAACAATAACCGAAAAAGACGGGATGCGTCCATACAGTATCGCACTTGAAAATGGCGATGAAGAAATGGCTGCATATTTTAAGCAGTTAGAACCTGAAAAATACCACAGTTTACAAAATAAACTGGATGAACTGAAACCATTTAAATTGCCTAAGGTGGTCATTGATTTTCTTCAAAGCGAGGAATTACATTTTGAACTTAATGACTGTGATTTTAAATGGATAGAGTTTTTTTCTTTAATCAATACTGTTCCGATGAAAAAAGGCAGACAGAAAGTCCTACGTATTTCTAAACAGACGGGAGATTATGACCATATCTATATTGTATGGAATCCTAAAACAAAGAAGGTAGCTTCCTATGATATAGAGCATGAAGAGTTGAAAGATATGTGCAGTTTTGCGGAATTTGTAAATGATATGCCAGCATATATGCAACAAATAATCGAAGGAGAGCTGTAACTAAGAGAATAAAGGGTGGATGGTATGCAGATAAGTGATGAGATAAAAAAGATAGAAGAGTACATTTGCGAAAACTTTGAAGAATGGGATTTGGATGATCCTGTCGAGGAAGAATATCTGGACGATTATCAGGAGATATCCGGCGCTTCTGAGGAAGAAATAGCAGCATTTGAAGAGAAATTTGGGATAACTCTGCCTGATGATGTAAAAGAGCTTTACAGCTATAAAAACGGGAGTAAGTATCTCAGTATTCTGCCTTGCCTTATAGATGAAAGAGACATGGCCTTTTGCTTGATGAGCCTGCAGGCTATCAAAAACACTAAACACTATTTTCAAAACAGAGACGCCCTCTTAACTGAATTTCCTGAGCATTTTACAAGCCAAGACATTGAAAAAATGCGGGACGAGAGGATAAAACCCTATCTTTTTAATAAAAAATGGATTCCTTTTGCCGAGTATTGTGACAGTTGTTTCCTGATGCTGGATTTTGATCCTGACAAAGAAGGAAAAGAAGGTCAGATTCTTTGCTATATTCATGATCCTGATGAAGTTGTGTATGTGGCAGAAAATCTTAAAGACCTAATCTTTTCGATAATTAGGGAAATAAAAGCATAAGATAGAAGATTTAGAAAGGAACCGTTTATGAGAAAAATACAAGTTTCAAAAGAATGGTTGCAGAAATACCAAGAAATAAAACATCTACTCACTTCGTCTATCAATTATGCAGACTGTTTTGATAGGAAAGAAATACAGGGTGCAGAAATTTTTGTTTTGGATATGGGGGAAGTGACTTTCCCTAGCGGAGAAATTCTGGTTCGCGATCCTTTGGTCTGGCTCCGTAGAGAGGAAAAGCCTTACTTACAATCTGTTCCCAAAGGAACATATAGACTAAAAACTTTAGTAGCCAAGATAGAAGAAGACCATTACAGGTATGTAGCAACGAGAATCCAATTTACAGATCAAGTACCAGTCATCTACTATGAAGCACTGACTGGTGATGAAGATATAGACGCTGTTGAAAAAGACTCTTATTTTGGATTTGCAGTTGATGCAGGTCTGGCAACGATAGTAGATGTTGAAACCAAGAATGCCTACTGCGATTTTGAAGATAATTGGTATAAAGAAAATCCTGACAAAAATATCTACGATGATTTCTTTGCAGCAGTTTTTGCTCAACATGCCATAGACAATCCCCTTTATCAACGTGAGGGTGGGGATTGGATTAATTTTAAAATCCCCAACACTGACCTAAGCATTCCGATGATCCAATCAGGTTTTGGAGACGGAGTCTATCCCGTCTACTTTGGCTATGATAAGGATAATCAGCTTTGTGATTTAGTTGTCGAATATATTTACCTAGAATAGAGAGGAATAGCAATGTCACTAGAAAAAATCTATGATTATTTTCATCATTATGATTCTAAAACCTACCAAGTTGTAGCCTGCATGGGAAACGAACCCTCCGAAGAGGAGATACAAGATTTTGAAAAACTGTATCAAATCAGTCTTCCAGAAGACTTTAGAGAGTTTACCATGTCACCCCTAGGCGGACTATATATGGAAGTCAGGGAGGAACTGTGGCCTAGAGCTAAAGCATTTGATGTGGCACCATTTTGGACATTTTGCCGTGGTATTAAGGTTTACGGCATTGCAAATGAGATACCTGATTTTCTAGATATTCGACTGAAGACCAAAGAATTACATGAACTAGGCTTTGTAAATTATATCCCTTTTCTGTCTATCATCGGTGATGGAGATGTGATTTTCTGCTTTGATAAAAATAATCACATTGTCGCCTTAGATTGGTATAGTAGTGGAGAGGCTGAAGAACTCGATAGTGACTTTTCAGATCTTTTGCTCAAGCAAATCCAAGAACTGGAGGAGCGTAAAAACAGAATGTTAGAGAGAATCGAGAAACAGAAAAAAGAAAAATAAGCCATGTACTGACCAAACTGCCTCTAATGTCAATACAACAGCACGAAACTCAAAAGAGCTGGAAACCAGCTCTTCTTTTTATTTTACAACAAGCTCGTAGCGAGTTTTGCTGGTAAAGGTTTGACCTGCTTTGAGAATGACTTGGTCTTTGAGGTCACTGTGAATGGCATCTGGTAAAGCTTGCGCTTCAAGGGCAATCCCATTGTGTTGCACCATTGGCTGGCCTCCGATGATGACACTCTCATCCACAAAGTTTGCTGTGTAGACCACAAAGCAAGGGGCCTCTGTCTTGAACAGCAGGAAACGACCTGAGTTTTGGTCATAAAGGAAACCAGCATTGTCATGACCGGCAGGAAGGGCAAATGGGTGATCCAAACCAGATACCAACTGGATTTGCTCATCTTCCTCTTCAAAGATGTCCTTCAACAAAGCTCCATTGTAGATATGTTTCACTACATCACGAGTAGCATCTGGAGTCTTAGCCGGAACTCCGTCTGGAGCGATTGGGTAAATGCCCTCCGTATTTAGTTGGAAGACATGGCGGTCAATTGTCTGCGTGAAATCACCAGACAAGTTGAAGTAGCTGTGATTAGTGGGATTGACAAGCGTATCCTGATCTGTCGTCACCTTATAGCTGACTTCGTAAGCACCAGTTTCTTCCAAATGATAGCTGATCCATATCTTGAGATTACCAGGGAATCCTCCTGTCCCATCTGTACGCTCTGTGTAGAGGGTCAAGCCATGGGCGCTCACCTCTACCAATTCAAACAAGCTTGAATCCCAACCTGTTGAACCACTGTGGTTACAGTTGCTGGCATTGTTGACTTCAAGATTATAGGTCTGGCCATTAAGCTCAAATGTCGCACCTGCAATACGGCCCGCTACAGGACCTACACTTGCTCCATGCTTGGGACTATTGCCTACATAGCTATCAAAATCATCAAAGCCCAAAATCACATTGGCAAAATTCCCAGCCTTGTCAGGCGTGACATAGCGCAAGATGGTCGCACCATAAGTCATAACTTCAAGCTGGTAACCACCATCAGTCTCAAAGCGATAGGTCAAGACATCCTTGCCCTCATGATTTCCAAATACACGCTCTGTGTATGCTTTCATTCTTCTCTCCTTTGATCCATTTCTCTTAAGTAAACAAACCATAGAGAGTGTCTCACCATCTATGGTTGTAGTTTCTATTTTCAGAATCCTTTGTCAGAAAACTTAAGTATCCTCTTAACAAAAAGGAATTCTTCTATTCTTGTTTTTATGCTTCTACACGTTCAGTCCATGAAGTCGCTGTTGTTTGAAGAACTTTGTTGAGTTCGTCAATGTTCTCAAATCCAGTTGTGCGTAGCCATTCACGAGCTGCTGCTTCACCGTCTTTGATGTAGGCTTCAACTGATCCAGCCCATGTAGCACGGCCACAAAGAACGCCGTTGAAGTTTGCGCCTGATTCGTGGGCAAAGACAAGTGTTTCTTGGAAGAGTTTCGCTGACACTCCCGCACTCAAATAGATGTATGGCAAGTTAGTTGCTTCATCTTGCGCTTTGAAGAAGGCTGCAGCTTCCTCACGAGTATGAACGATTTCACCATCGCCAAAGCCTTCAACGTATTTGACGTTGACTGGAACTTCCACTTTCAAGACATCGATGTTGAAGCGTGGGTCTGAGAAGACCTTCATAGCACCGATAACCTTATGTGGTTTCACTTTTGCGTATTCTGCAGATCCTGCATCCGCAATCTTTTCATCGTAAGCCAAGATTTCAAGGAAGAATGGAATGTCTTCCGCCACACATTCAGAACCAATGCGTTCGATGTAGGCTTGTTTTTGTTGGTTGAGTTCGTCAGAACTGTCTACGTCATAGTAAAGCAAGAACTTAACCGCATCTGCACCTTGTTCCTTGATGCGTTTGGCAGACCAAACATCCAAGCAGTCTGGCAAGCGTTTAGTGCTCGTTGTGTCGTAACCAGTTTTCTCATAAGCAAGGAGAAGACCAGCATTGGCATCAAGCGCTTTTGTAGCTGGAAGACCATACTCAGGGTCGAGAAGCATAGATGATGCGTATTTGGTCAATTCATCTGCAACCAAGACTTTGAGTTCTTCCATTTGAGCTACTGTTGGCTCTTCTGTTTGGTATTGAGCCATGAGGCGTTTCAAAGCACCACGTTGGTCAAAGGCAAGAGCTGAGATGATTCCATTTTCATCTGAAAGTTTTTGCAGGCAGGCAACTTTATTCGGACTTAATTGTAATTTACTCATAGACACTTCCTTATTTTTGATAGTCATGAATGATCACACCTTGTACCACACGGTTTACGGTACCTGTAGGAGACGGTGTATCTGGTTTGTTTTTAACTTTCAGCGAAGTCAATAGGGCAAAGAGTTGAGCATATACGATGTATGGGAAGACACGGTAAATATCGTTCAAGACACCACCACAGCCAAGGGCTACTTCTTTGACATTTTCAAGACCAAAGGCTTGATCACTCAAAAGCACAACACGACGAGCAATACGGTCACCAGCCACTTCACGAACCAAGTCCAAGTCGTACTTGCGAGTGTAGTCTGTCGTTGTACCAAATACCAAAACAACTGTATCTTCGTTGATCAATGATTTTGGACCGTGACGGAAGCCAACTGGGCTTTCATACATGGTCGCCACTTGACCAGCTGTTAATTCCAAAATCTTGAGCTGAGCTTCATGAGCAAGACCGAAGAAAGGACCAGCACCAAGGTAGATGACACGGTTAAAGTCGAGGTCAACAAGCTCTTTGACATCTGCTGCATTGTCTAGAACTTTACGCGCAAGGCTTGCCACAACTTCAAAACGTTCAGCTTTAACAGCAAATTCTGTAGGATCAAAGACCAAGAGAGCTGTTAACATCATAGACGTAAAGCTAGAAGTCATGGCAAATCCAGCGTCATTTGAAGCAGCAGGTTGCAAAAGCAAGAGATTGCGGTCGTCACCATGAGCTTGAAGAGCCAATTTCCCATCTGCTGCACAAGTAATCGTCACTTGATAGAGCTCATCCACCAAGGCTTTAGCCAAATCAACAGTCGCTACACTTTCAGGCGAGTTTCCACTACGAGCAAAAGATACAAGGACAGTCGCCACGTCTTTTTTCAAATAAGTTTCTGGATTGGCAACAATATCAGTTGTCGCAATGGCATTGAAATTCCATTTGCGTTCGTCATAGACTTCCTTAAAGTATGGTACCAAGGTATCTCCCACATAAGCAGAAGTACCAGCACCCGTCAAGATGACCTTGATATAGTCATGTTTATCAGCGATCCCTTGAAGAAAGGCTGTAATTTCTTCCCGTTTCGCTTGATAGGCTTCAAAAGCCTCTTCCCATACATCAGGCTGTTGGTAGATCTCACGAGTCGTGATTTCTGCACCCAGTTTAAGTAATTCTTCTTTTGTGTAATTTAGCATAGAGTTCCTCTAATCTATTATTGTTTCATTCCTATTGAAAATATGGGAATGGATTGACTCCCATTCCCATGTATATTCTATACAAGCTGTTCTAACGATTTTCACGTTGTCACATCTTATTGAATTGAGTTCCAACTAAAATCTTGGGGAAAAAGACCGATTATCGTCGGAGCATCGCTCCATCCTCCTATCGCCTATTTTCCCTGTGATTTTCACGTTGTCACATCTTATTCATCTTCGTCATCATCGAAGCCCGCTAACAGATCATTGACTTTTACAATGCTTTCTGCAGCACGGCTCTTATAATCCGCATCTGCACCTGTAAGGCTTGCATTGATAAATTCAATCACCATTGGAAGATTCATCCCTGCGTAGAGTTCAATGTCGCGACCTTCCATAATCAAACGGCTTACCACGTTACAAGGTGTTCCGCCGAGAAGGTCCGCAAAGACTAGGAAATCATCAAATCCTTCGATAGCAGCTTCAAATTTTGCAGTAAATTCTTCTGGACCATCTTCTGGAAGAAGAGCCACTGCATGAATGTTGTCCTGTGGACCCATGATCATTTCTGTGCTACCTTTAAGTTCTTCACAGAAACGACCATGACTTACCAAAATTAATGATTTACTCATAAATTATGCGCCCATTCCAAGCAAGAATTTACCGATGAATGAAAGACCTACTGCAAGAACGATAATGATACCGATCGCTTTAGTAGAGTTCATACCTTTCTTACCAAGCAACCAGAAGATAAAGGCAGTAAAGATTGCTGGAAGCAAGCGTGGGAAGATTGAGTTCAAGATATCTTGGAAGTCAATCATCTTTTCACCGATTGGCAATTTGTAAGAAATGTCAAAGTTGATCATTGTTGCTACAAGAGCACCCATCATGAAGACACCAAGTACAGATGCAGCGTCAATCAAAGCTGTCAAGGTACTTTGCATGTTGTTGATAAGGTTAACCCCTTCTTTGTAGGCAAATTCCAATTGTTTCCAACGGAAGATGTCATAAGCAACTGCAACTGCGATCCAAAGGAAGATACCCCATGGTTGGCCAGCGATAGCCATAGTTGCTGCGATAGATCCCATGATAGCAGGCACAAGTGAACCAAAGATTGTATCTCCAAGAGGAGCGAATGGTCCCATCAAACCTGTCTTGATACCGTTAACGGCATCTTTTGAACCCACACCATCTTTTTCTTCCATGGCAAGGTCAAAACCAGCGATAATTGTGTGGAAGAATGGTGAAGTATTGAAGAATTGAGTATGAACTTTCATCATTTCTTTCAATTCAGGAGTTCCATCCCCATACATTTTACGCAATTGAGGCAAGATCATGTAAAGGTAACCAGAAGCTTGCATACGTTCATAGTTCCAACCTAATTGGAAAGTAAACAAGCTACGTTTGTTGATTTGATTAAAATCTTCTTTTGTAAGTTTGTAATTAGAATTCGTCATCTTCGATTTCCCCACTTTCTGATGGTGTAGAAGGTGCTGCTACAGCTACTTTTTGGCTGTTCTTAAAGTGAACAACTGCAAGGAAGATACCTACGATAGAAATACCAATCATAGACAAACCTTTGAAGTTATTCACAAAAGCAATTTTTTCAGCAACATCTTTAGGTAGAGTACCAAGGATACCCGCAACAGCTCCACCAAGAC
This sequence comes from Streptococcus oralis, assembly GCF_021497885.1. NCBI lineage: Bacteria > Bacillati > Bacillota > Bacilli > Lactobacillales > Streptococcaceae > Streptococcus > Streptococcus oralis. The sequence goes on along the minus strand of NZ_CP046523.1, from coordinate 66,126 downwards.
CTGTTACATATGAGTAAAGAACAGTCAACATAGCTGTCAAACCGAATCCCATTGCAAGGTAGTGAAGGTTACGTTTAACTGGAAGGTAACGAAGCAAGATTGCAAATCCAAGACCTGGAAGCATACGACCTGCAAGTGTCAAACCGTCTGCAACCCATTGGTATTCTTTAACAAGGTCTACTACTGATTGTACGAAAGCACCACCAAAAGCAAGAGCGAAGAATACTGGAAGGGCACGAGAAAGAGCCCATGGAAGCGCACCAAGTAGGTAATTGCGTTCGATACCTTTGTAGTCAAAGCGTTCGATCGCAGCATCAATACGGTGTGCAAAGAAAGTAGTTGTCATACGTCCAAGAACGTCGAAGTATGTCAAAAGTGCCGCTACTGGTACAGCGATTGTTGTAATCGCAAGGTCTGTATCAATACCTTGAGAGATAGAGAATGCTGTTGCAAGAACCGCACCAGAAGTTGCGTCAATACGAGAAGCACCACCGAAGGTACCAACCCCGAGAACGAACAACTGCAAGCTACCACCGATAAACAAACCAGTTGTCACATCTCCCATGATCAAACCAGTAATGAAACCAGCGAATACAGGGGAACCTGCAGATGAAACGATTGTCAACTCATCACAGATTTGATAAGCTGAGTACAAAGTGAGAAGTAAAATTTGCCACCATTGTATCATAACAATGACCTCCTAAAAATTTTTTCCTATTTTAATAAGCTCAAAAAGTCTGAAACTGGATCATTTGGAACCATTTGAGCAGTGAGTTTCACACCTTTTTCTGCTAGTTTGTGGAAATCTTCCACATCCTTATCTACCACGTTGATAGAACGTGTGATAGAGCGAGTTTCTGGTGTTTGAGACATATTGCCGACGTTGAGTGTTTCAAGCGGAACACCTGCTTCGACCAAACCAAGGAAACGGTCTGGTTTACGTGCAACGATAAAAAGACGTTGGCTATCGTATTTACCAGCAAGGATATTCGCTGCCGCTTTTTCAACCGGCAAGATACTAAGTTTCACACCTGGTGGTGTCGCAAGTTTCAAGCCACTCTTTTCAATATCGTTGTTAACAACTTCGTCGTCTACAACCATAATGCGTGAAACATTTAGTTTTCCAGCCCAAAGATTGGCTACTTGACCGTGGATCAAACGTCCATCGATACGGCATCCTACAATTGTCATAAGTTTTCCCCCTTTATATGTTTTAGTGTAGGTTTACGAGTTAAATGAATCTCTTCTTTATATTCGCCCTCAGTTTCAAAGATGATGATGCGGTTAGCACCTTCCTTGAGATAGCTATGAGGGATATAAAGTGAGAGGGTCGGGCCGACGTTCCAGAAACGCCCTAGGTGGCGCCCGTTGACAAAGGCAACCCCCTTACCAAACTCAGACAAGTCTAAGTAGGTATCCTTCGGCTCTTCGACCGTAAAGTCGAAAGCGTAAAAGGCTGGTTGTCCTTCTGTCCATCCTTTTGAAAAATCAATCTTCTCAGGATTATCCAGTGGAAGTGGATATTGTTTCCAATTCAGTAAGAAATGTAGATCCTTGCAGACACCTGTACGAATTCCTTTACGCTGCGTATCTGCCAAGAACTTATGTCCGTAGTTGACACGCCCCATATTTTCAATCAAAATGTCAATCTCTGAAAAGCCTTCTCGGTTGCCTTGACAGTAGATATCTTCACCAATTTCTGTCTGGTATTGAGTGGCAATCCATTGACCATCTACATAGAGTTGAGCTCGGTCACGTCCATCGATGATACGGAGACGTTCCTCTTCGGCATCCCAACTTGCTTCGGTACGATAAAGAAGGTAGCCATAACTTTGACCAAGTTCTTCCATCGCTTTTGGATAGAGGCTTTCAGTTGGACTGGCCAGGCTATCCAGAGTTTCAAACAAGGAAACTTTTTCGACCAATGGAATGGACCCTATCTCCATGCTTTCCTTATAGAGTGGTTCCAACTGTGGATACTCTGGGAAGTGTGTTGCCATCATCTTCTTGACTGCTAGGTATTTAGCAGTTGGATTTCCTTCTTCATCGAGAAGGGCATCATAATCGTAAGATGTAACTTGTGGCAAATCTAGAGTTCCTCGAGCCGAGCAACCATTCATGAAACCAAAGTTTGTTCCGCCATGGAACATATAAAGGTTGATGGAGCCTTGCTCTAATACCTCTCGAACAGCTTCTGCCAATTCTTTAGGATCCCGTGTGATGATGGGTTCTTTCCAACGGTTGAACCAGCCATCCCAGAACTCCATACACATGAGGGGCCATTTTTTACCATACTCATCAAAGAATTCCTGCATCTGTGAAAAATTGTAAGGAGCTTTAGAGCCGAAGTTCCCTGTCACAAAGAGGTCGTCTTCGATCAAGGTTCCGGCTTTCAGAGTAGCCCTCCATGGGCCATCTGAAGTAAAGAGCGGGCAATCAATTCCTCGGTCTTCCATCAATTTCCGAATTGCTCGTAGATAAGACTTATCTTCTCCATAAGAGCCATATTCATTTTCGACTTGCATCATAAGAATGTTCCCGCCATTATCCAACAGACGAGGCACAAGCCTTGGCAACAGTTGGTCATAATAGCGAGCAACAGCCTCGATGTAGGCTGGGTCGGACGAGCGGATTCGCATGCCCTTGGTCAGGAGCCAAGCTGGCAAACCACCGAACTCCCACTCAGCACAGATAAATGGAGACGGACGTACAATGGCATAAAGTCCCAGATCCTGTGCTATTTGGAGAAATTTCTCCAAATCTAGAGCACCTTCAAAATTAAACTCCCCTTCAACAGGTTCGTGTAAATTCCATGCTACATAAGTCTCGACCGTATTAAAGCCAAGCGCCTTTAAGTTGTAGAGGGAATGATACCAATCCTCTGCTGGAATCCTAAAATAATGAATGGCGCCGGACAAAATCTTGAACGGTTCGCCGTCTAAGTAGAAATCGTCCTCAATTTTAAATCTTGTCATGTTACTACCTCTGACTAATTAAGTTTGCGCTTTCATTTATTATAATATTAACTATAATCAAATCTCGTGCATTTGTCAATAGGTTTTAGAAAATTCTTTAAAATTTTTCTATTTTTTTACTTCTTTTTTACCAAAATTATCTAAAAAATAGCATGAAATAAGGGCTTTTGTACGACCTCTGTTTCGATGATACTTTTATATATGTGCAAAATAATATTTTTAATGTATTATGTTATTTTTTTATCTAAATGCTACTATTTTCTTTGTGTTTGTGGTAAAATCAAAGAAGGAGAAAGAAAAAAATTGAGGTGCAATTATGGCTATTCCAAAATACCAATATATTAAAGACGAACTCAAGAATAAAATCATCTCAGGTCAATTTGCGAGTGGAGACAAATTTTATACTGAAGCAGAATTGATCGCCATGTATGATGTGAGTTCTATTACCGTCGTACGCGCTTTGAACGACCTTGCCAAAGATGGCTATATTGTCCGTCAACAAGGGAAAGGGACATTCGTATCACGCGCTCGTAAGCACAAACTCGTTGAATTTTCAGATGTCGAAATTTTTGAAACAAAAGACGATAAGGTAACCGTTCTTTCTATCGAACGTGGAAACAAGCTTGAATATTTAGACAAACTCGGCCTACGTGGAGATCAATTCTACTATAAGATTGAACGTATTCGTCAAAGTAATGACGTAACTTATATCTACCACACTTCTTATATTCCTGAACAATATATCAATGCCAACTATCCAAACCTTGACTACTATAGTTCTATCTATACACGCTTCAAGTTGGACTACCACATCCACATGACTGATGAGCATTTTGAGGAAATCAATGAGATTACATTCCCAACCCCAGAGCACGCTGCTTCTGTATTAGGAATCGATACACAATTCCCAACAGTCTTCCAAACCAAGACAACCAAGCTAGAAGCTACTGGTCAAGTTCTGGCCTATAGCGAAACTTATAAGCGAGCAGATTACTACAAGATTAAATTTATCTCAAGTAATCAAGGCCGATAAGAAAAACCTGAGCTTAGACTCGGGTTTTTCTATATCTATCATAGCATACTCCATTTAGTATGAACATACGATAAAAGGTAAATCTATAATTAGTAGCGTTTTTACTAAAAACAAGTAAAATAGTCAGAAAAAATTTTCTGCTAGAGCAGATTTGCTAGGAAAAACAGCTTCCTAATCTTATAATTTCCTCCATTTATTATAGTTCTTTCATAAAGCCGCTTGACTTTTTATATCTTAGGTAATAAAATGAAAACAGTTTTGTGTAATCGCTATCATACAATATAATAACAGGGAGGTTTTATCATGAAACTAGAAAAGAAACAGCGCTTCTCCATTCGTAAGTACGCGATTGGAGCAGCTTCTGTACTCATAGGATTTGCTTTTGGTACCCAAGTCGTATCTGCCGACGGGATTACTCCAGCTCCAACAGCTGAAGAAACTGTCCAAACGATTCAGGAGAGTCCTCAAGCAGTCAAAGAAGCTGTAGACTCCAAGGTTCCAGAAAAACTGGAAGAAAAAGCTGACGAGCCTGTAAAAGAGGAGGTCAAAGAAGACAAGGAGGCTCCTCGAACAGTTGCTCCAAAAACAGAAGAGTCAAGCGCACCAGTTGTGACAGAAAATGCTGCTCCAACTCCTACTGCCGAGAAAGAAAGCCCTGCCCCAGCTGAAACTCCTGCAGAAAAGAAAAATGAAGCCGTCACACCTGCAGTAGCCACTCCTAGCACGGAACGAGCAACTCAGGTGAATGAAAAACTAGCGAAACGAAAAATGATCTCAATCGACGCTGGACGCAAGTACTTCTCTCCAGAGCAACTCAAAGAAATCATCGACAAAGCCAAACACTACGGTTATACTGATCTTCATCTACTAGTTGGAAATGATGGCATGCGTTTTATGTTGGACGACATGACAATCAAAGCCAATGGCAAAACCTATGCAAGTGATGATGTCAAACGTGCGCTCGAAAATGGAACTGATGCCTACTACAAGGATCCAAATGGCAACCACTTGACAGAGAGCCAGATGACGGACTTGATTAACTATGCCAAAGATAAAGGTATCGGACTAATCCCAACCGTTAATAGCCCTGGGCACATGGATGCGATTTTGCATGCTATGAAAGAACTAGGCATCCAAAAACCGAACTTCAACTACTTGGGAAAAGAATCTGCTCGTACTGTTGACCTTGATAACAAAGAAGCGGTTGAATTCACAAAAGCTTTAATCGACAAGTATGCAGCTTACTTCGCTGGCAAATCTGATATTTTTAACATCGGACTTGACGAGTATGCCAACGATGCTACAAACGCTAAAGGTTGGACTGTCCTTCAAACACAAGGAAAATATAGTAAATTTATCACTTACGCTAATGATCTTGCTCACATTGTCAAATCTCACGGTCTTAAGCCAATGGCTTTCAACGATGGCATTTACTACAATAGTGATACTAGTTCTGGTACTTTTGACAAAGATATCATCGTTTCTATGTGGACTGGTGGATGGGGCGGATACGACGTCGCTTCTTCTAAACTTCTAGTTGAAAAAGGTCACCAAATCCTTAATACCAACGATGCTTGGTACTATGTTCTCGGACGAAATGCCGATGGCCAAGGCTGGTACAACCTCGACCAAGGACTCAATGGTATCAAGAACACTCCAATCACTTCTGTACCAAAATCTGATGGGGCTACTATCCCGTTCATCGGGGGTATGGTAGCTGCTTGGGCGGATACCCCATCTGCACGCTATTCACCATCACGCCTCTTCAAACTCATGCGTAGCTTCGCAAATGCCAATGCTGAATACTTCGCAGCTGACTATGAGTCTGCTGAGCAAGCTCTGAAAGAAGTACCAACAGACCTTAACCGCTATACTGCAGAAAGTGTCGCAGCTGTAAAAGAAGCTGAAAAAGCCATTCGCTCACTTGATAGCAACCTCAGCCGTGCCCAACAAGATACCATTGACCAGGCAATCGCAAAACTCCAAGAAGCTGTCAGCAACTTGACCTTCACACCAGAAGCTCAAAAAGAAGAAGATGCGAAACGCGAAGTTGAAAAACTTGCCAAGAACAAGGTGATCTCAATCGACGCTGGACGTAAGTACTTCTCAGCTGAGCAACTCAAACGTATCATTGATAAAGCTAGCGAACTTGGATATTCTGATGTGCATCTCCTCCTAGGAAATGATGGACTTCGCTTCCTACTTGATGACATGACTATCACTGCTAACGGTAAAACTTATGCAAGTGACGATGTCAAAAATGCCATCATTGAAGGAACAAAAGCTTACTACGATGATCCAAACGGAACCACTCTTAGCCAAGCTGAAATCACTGAATTGATCGAGTACGCAAAATCAAAAGGCCTCGGACTCATCCCAGCAATCAACAGCCCAGGTCACATGGATGCCATGCTCGTCGCTATGGAAAAACTTGGAATCAAGAATCCTCAAGCCAACTTTGACAAGGTCTCCAAAACAACCATGGACCTTGAAAACGAAGAGGCGATGAACTTTGTCAAAGCCCTCATCGGCAAGTACATGGACTTCTTTGCAGGCAAGACAAAGATCTTCAACTACGGTACAGACGAATATGCCAATGATGCCACCAACGCGCAAGGCTGGTACTACCTCAAATGGTATGGACTCTATGGCAAGTTTGCTGAATACTCTAACACCCTTGCTGCCATGGCCAAAGAAAGAGGCCTTCAACCAATGGCCTTCAACGATGGTTTCTACTACGAGGACAAGGACGATGTTGAGTTTGACAAGGATGTCATCATCTCTTACTGGTCTAAAGGATGGTGGGGCTATAACCTTGCATCTCCTCAATATCTAGCAAGCAAAGGTTATAAATTCCTTAACACTAACGGAGATTGGTACTATGTTTTAGGTAATCACAAACCAGACGAAGCCTACCCACTATCAAAGGCGATTGAAAACTCTGGTAAAGTGCCATTTAACCAGCTTGCTTCTACCAAGTATCCAGAAGTAGACCTTCCGACAGTCGGAAGCATGCTTGCTATCTGGGCAGACAAACCAAGTGCCGAGTACAAGGAAGAAGAAATCTTTGAACTTATGACTGCCTTCGCAGATCACAACAAAGACTACTTCCGCGCTGACTACAATGCTCTCCGTGAAGAGCTTGCTCAAATCCCTACTAACTTGGAGGGATACAGCAAAGAAAGTCTCGATGCCCTAAATACAGCTAAAGAGGCTCTCAACTACAACCTCAACCGTAGCAAACAAGCCGAGTTAGACGCTCTCGTAGCCAAACTCAAAGCAGCCCGCCTAGGCCTCAAACTAGCTGCAACACACTCAGGAAGCCTCGATGAAAACGAACTAGCTGCTGCTGTCGAAAACAAACCAGAGCTCATCATAAAAACAGAGGCTATTCCGTTTGAAATCGTTAAAAAAGAAAATCCGAACCTCCCAGCTAAGCAAGAAAAGATTGTAACACCAGGTGTAAATGGCGAACGCACTCATTACATCTCTGTCCTTACTGAAAATGGTAAACAAACAGAAACCATTCTAGATAGCCAAGTAACCAAAGAACCTGTGACCCAAGTGGTTGAAGTCGGTGCCCCTATTACTCACAAAGGGGATGAAAGCGGCCTTGCTCCAGCTGCCGAAGCGAAACCGAGACTAGATATCCAAGAGGAAGAGATTCCGTTCACTACTGTGACACGTGAAAATCCACTCTTACTCAAAGGGAAGACTCAAGTTGTTACTAAAGGCGCTAACGGTCGTCGCAGTCATTACTACTCTGTGAGCACTAGTGCTGACGGTAAGGAAGTGAAAACTCTTGTAGATAGCCTTGTGACCCAAGAAGCAGTAACCCAAGTTATTGAAGTCGGAACCCTTGTAACCCATGTAGGGGATGAACACGGTCTTGCTCCAGCCGCAGAAACAAAACCGAGACTGGACATTCAAGAGGAAGAAATTCCATTCACTACTGTGACACGTGAAAATCCTCAATTGCCAAAAGGACAGACGCAAGTTGTTACTAAAGGTGCTAACGGCCACCGTACTGCCTTCTACTCTGTAAGTACTACTGCTGACGGCAAAGAAGAAAGAACACTTGTCAATAGCGTGGTAACACAGGAAGCGGTCACTCAAGTCGTTGAAGTCGGAACTGCCGTTGAGAAAGCTGAGCAAACTGCACCAACTACTGTCAAAGCAGATGAAAAACAACTCCCTGCAACAGGAAGTCAAGACTCTGCAGGCTTGATCGCAGCAGGACTCATGGCGACTCTAGCAGCCTACGGACTGACTAAGAGAAAAGAAGACTAAGATTCTTCTAAGAGAATATGAAAAAGCGAGATCGAATCTCGCTTTTTTGTTTTATGATTAGTCACCAAGTCCGATACGTTCAAAGATATTATCCACTCGTTTGGTGTAGTATGCAGGGTTGAAGATTTCATCGATTTCTTCTTGAGTGAGGCGTGATGTTACTTCTGGATCTGCTTCCAGAAGTGGCTTGAAGTCTACTTGGTTATCCCATGAGTGGGCTGTTTTTGGTTATACCAAGTCGCCAATTTAAGACCAAAGGTCGTCGGCTCCGCATGCATCCCGTGGGTACGACCCATCATGATGGTGAACTTGTGCTCCTTAGCCTTATCAGCGATGATGTTGGTGAAATAAAGACCGCTCCGCAAATAGCAGCCGACAGCATGCCCTCGCTGACAAAGCCAGCGTGGGAAGGGCTCATGGCCGCCAGAAATCAGGTCAACCTTGCCCGTCTTCTCACTCTTGCGAGCGATTATATCAAATCCCTCGACCCGATGCTGTGAATATAGGCCAAGCCGTCCAGCATCTCGTTCACAACTGCTGTTGGATCGTTGATAATTTTCTTCATAGGTGTCCTCCTTTTCTCGGCGCTTCTTTCAAATTGAGCTATTCACCCTAAAAAGAAAGCGTTGTCATTTTTGGCATCATTTTAACATTTTATCTTGCCCAAAGCAAATTCTGCCACATCTTAGACTAGAAGAAAACATCAAATTAGTTGACAAGAAAAAGTAGACAGCGTATACTAAAGATAGATAAGTAGACAGCGTATACTTTTGGAGGAGATACATGAAACGCAATACTGCCCAACTGAAAGAACAGCTTATCCAAACAGGGATTGACGAAATCGGAAAACATGGAATTGAACAACTTTCGCTCAGGACTGTTGCCAAGGTCTGCGGTGTGACTCACGGCAGCCCTTACCGCCATTTTGAGAGCAAGGAAGGCTATCTCAAAGTCGTTTTGACTCAGCTTTCGCTTTTTCTCAATCAGGAAATCAATGAAAATATTGATGCGACTGGTTCTGCGCGCGATCAGCTGATCCAGCTTGGACTTAATTTCATTATTTTTGCCAAGACCTACCCTCATTTTTTTGAAGCTCTCTTTATCAAATTTCCTTTTAAATATATGAAGGTGACGCAGGACACTATTCTCTTGGAGTCTGACTTGCCTGGATTTGATAAATTTAAGGAGCTCGTTTTAAAGCTTCGCAAGGAGGAAAATTTTAGCAATAGCGAAGCAGAAAGCCTTTTTCACTTTTGGAGCTTTATCACAGGCCTAGCCGTTCTGACCAACAGTCCTATCGGACAAGACCTTGATCTTCAAGCCATCCAAAGCACGATTGAGCATATGCTTGATATTTATATCAAAGGAGAACAATCATGAAAACCTTGATTATTTACACCCACCCCAGCCCAACTGGCTTCAATGCTGCTATTCTCAAAGAAGTTCAAAGCAATCTTTCTAAAAAGCACGAGGTGAAAACTTTGGACTTGTATGCTGAAAATTTTGATCCGATTTTGCGCTTTGACCAAGAACATAGACGCCGTGACCTGCACAAAGACCCTGAAATGGCAAAATACAGGGATTTGATTACTTGGGCAGACCAGCTGATTTTCATTTTCCCTATCTGGTGGAGTGGTATGCCGGCCATTCTCAAAGGCTTTATCGACCGCGTCTTTGCGGCTGACTTTGCTTACTCTTATAAAAAAGTTGGCCTCCAAGGCCACCTGCAAGGCAAGTCCGGCTGGATTATCACCAGCCACAACACACCTGCTTTTGCCTTGCCTTTTGTCCAAGACTACGGCAAGGTACTGAAAAATCAAGTCCTGAAACCGTGTGGAATTACTCCAGTCAAACTGACCGTCCTCAACAGTGTAGAACGCAAAACAGACCAAGAACGCCAAGAAATGCTCAAGAAAGTCGGACAACTGGCAAGTCAAATTTAAGATAAAGAAAACGGGAGCGGGAAAGAACTTCAAACAAGTTAAAAAAGTTCGTCTTCCCACCCCCGCTTGGAGCTTAAAAAGCGAAGGAAGATGCCAATCAACCACTGCGTCATCTATTTTTTCTAATTTATTTTCAAAAGCCTGGACTTTTTGCCCAGGCCTGTTTTTATATTTAATCTAAGCCCACGCGCTTGAAGATTTCATCCACGCACTTGGTGTAGTAAACTGGGTTGAAGATTTCATCGATTTCTTCTTGTGTGAGGCGTGATGTTACTTCTGGATCAGCTTCGAGGAGCGGTTTGAAGTCTACTTGGTTGTCCCAAGAGTAGGCTGTTTTCGGTTGAACAAGGTCGTAAGCTTGCTCACGTGTCATGCCTTTCTCAATCAGGGTCAACATGGCACGTTGGCTAAAGATAAGACCAAAAGTCGAGTTCATGTTGCGGATCATGTTTTCTGGGAAGACGGTCAAGTTCTTGACGATATTTCCAAAACGGTTGAGCATGTAGTCGATCAAAATAGTCGTATCTGGTGTGATGATGCGCTCAGCTGATGAGTGGGAAATGTCGCGTTCGTGCCAGAGAGCTACGTTTTCATAAGCTGTAATCATGTGACCACGGATAACACGCGCAAGACCTGTCATGTTTTCAGAACCGATAGGATTGCGTTTGTGAGGCATAGCAGATGAACCTTTTTGCCCCTTGGCAAAGAATTCTTCTACTTCGCGTTGCTCAGATTTTTGCAGACCACGGATTTCCGTTGCCATACGCTCGATAGAAGTTGCGATGCTAGCAAGAACTGCAAAGTACTCAGCGTGGAGGTCACGAGGAAGCACTTGTGTAGAGATTTCTTGGGCACGGATACCCAACTTGTCGCAGACGTATTGCTCTACAAATGGTGGGATGTTGGCAAAGTTCCCAACCGCACCAGAGATCTTACCAGCTTCCACACCAGCAGCCGCATGCTCGAAACGCTCGATGTTCCGCTTCATTTCACTGTACCAAGTCGCAAGCTTGAGACCGAAAGTCGTTGGTTCCGCGTGCACACCGTGGGTACGGCCCATCATGATGGTGAACTTGTGCTCCTTAGCCTTATCAGCGATGATGTTGGTGAAGTTTTCAAGGTCACGACGGATGATGTCGTTGGCTTGCTTGTAGAGGTAACCATAGGCAGTATCGACCACGTCAGTAGAAGTCAAGCCATAGTGAACCCACTTACGCTCCTCACCAAGCGTCTCAGAAACCGCACGCGTGAAAGCCACCACATCGTGACGAGTCTCTTGCTCAATCTCCAAAATACGGTCGATGTCAAAGTTCGCCTTCTCGCGAATCAAAGCCACATCTTCCTTAGGGATTTCCCCCAACTCAGCCCATGCCTCGTCAGCCAAGATTTCCACCTCAAGCCAAGCACGGTATTTATTTTCTTCACTCCAAATGTTCGCCATTTCAGGGCGAGAGTAACGGTTGATCATAGTTTCTCCTTATCTACATATTTATTTTTAAGTTTTTGAGACTCAGATTCATCCAATTTTTCAATTTCTTGCTTTTTTTTAGATGACCAGAAAGAAATCTTTAATAAAATTAATATTGTTTTAAACGATGATATTAGAGTTGAACATACTATAAATAACCAAATACTAAAAATATAATTATAATTGTTTAAGTCAAAGTTTGACTGTATGAATCCAAGAAGTATTGTGAAACACAAAGACAAGAAATTCAAAAGTAATGTTTCCTTACAAAAATAAAATAAATCACTCTCAGCGTCATATTCACGAATTCTCTCCATAATTAATGAACTATGTATAGAGGGCAAAACACCAAAAAGTGCTATCAAAACGCCCACTATGATTGCAAATACATTTATTAAATTGGAAAATAATGTATCTATCCCTTTAGAACTAGCACAAATAAAATTTATTTTACAATCTATGATTGCAACCACAGCTGATATCAAGAATGGAAATATTTTTATAAAGAAATCAGAATTCCGATTTTCTCTTCTCATAGACATCTCCCATCTTATGTTTCACGTCATCGTATTTTATCGGTAATTTTCTTTCTTGTTTAATTGTAATTTCATCCTGTATAACATTACCAAATAGACTCACGAATTCAGAAACTCCCTCATTTCTTACTGTAAAATCAGCTCTCTCTACATGATCCTTATATTTATCATTCAATAACAAAATATCATCTAATAGATTGTTTTTCTCATCCGTATTTAATTCCTTTGTTTTATACCGTCCTACTGATAAAGTAATATCATAATAAGGAATTCCTATATCTCTCATTGAATCTATTGCTTTTCCTAGTTTTGATTTCAATGTTGAGAAAATGTCCAATCGTTGTAAAACATCAACCTCACTCATTCTAAAACGAATTTTTGAAACTTGTTGTGCTTCTTTAACTTTTTTAAAAGCTTTGAAATCTATTTTTCTATCCAGCCTAATTTTACTATCCGTAAAAGTCTTATGAAAATATTTTTCAATTCCAACCGCACTAACACTATGCGAATTCTTTTGAATCATTAATATATTCTTTCTAGGATCATATAAACATACCATCGGTTCGGCTACATATTCATCATCGTTTAAAGATAACTCTTCTGCTTCTGACTCTCTTTTACACAATAATGGGACATCTTTATCTCTGATTCGTAAAAATTGAAAAAACCACAAATCAAAACTTTTTTTATAACTAATATTTTCAACTCTTATATAATCATCCAAATATTCGACAGCATTCTGCGAATACTTTGAAACATCAATACCTTTTATCCATTTTTCAAGATCAAATGGCACTTTTTTATCATTAACATATTCAAACACATCAAAATATTCACATTTAAAAATTTTCTCAACACTATCTGTAGACAAGTTTTACCTCTTTCTATAATTCCTCTACTTCATCCGGCTCATCACTAAACAAAGTCACATGTCCCATTTTGCGGTTGTGCTTCGCTTCTATTTTACCATACATGTGGAAGTGGGCGCTTGGATTTTCTGTGACATATGTTTCAGCAGCCTTGACATGCTGGCCGAGAACATTGAGCATGACGGCTGGGGCATGCAGTTTGATAGCTGGCAATGGTGCTCCGAGAATACCCAAAATATGCGTATCAAACTGCGAGAAGTCACAGGCTTCAATCGAGTAGTGCCCAGAGTTGTGTGGACGTGGGGCAATCTCATTGACGATGATATCATCGGCCGTCGCAAACATTTCCACACAAAGGGTTCCAGACAGGTTCAGTTGTTCTGCGATTCGCACTGCCATAGCTTTGGCTTTTTCAGCTAGACTTTCTGAGATGCGAGCAGGCACAATCGTTTTTGAAAGAATGTTATTACGGTGGATATTTTCCTGAACTGGGAAGACTGTCACATCCTTGCCATTTCCTGACACGATAACGGAAATCTCAAGGTCAAAGTCGACAAATTCTTCCAAAACGCAATCTGCTGAATCCGCTAGTGCATAGGCTTCTTCCAAGTCTGCTTCTGCACGAATGACCTTTTGTCCATGCCCATCGTAGCCACCAGTCGCCGTTTTGAGGACATAGTTTTTCGACAGGTCCATATCTGCCAAATCTTGACTAGAAGTCACGACCTTGTATGGTGCCACAGTGACTTGAGCCTTATTTGAGAGAAAGTCCTTTTCAAAAATACGATTTTGGGAGATGCGAAGAAGGTCCGTTCCTTGAGGGAGTTGTCCATCCTTGATAACGGCATCCAAACCATCAGCATCAACATTTTCAAACTCATAGGTGAGGACATCGCAACGTTCCGCCAACTGACGGAGGGCATCCACATCATTATAAGGAGCCACGATAATTTCCGATACGCGAGAGGCTGGGCAATCCGCCGCAGGATCCAGCGAGATAACCTTGTGCCCCATGTAGATAGCAGAAATGGCCATCATCTGCCCCAGCTGACCACCACCGATAATTCCGATTGTTTTAGATGAGCTCATTTGTAGACTCCTCTGCGATTTTTCCTTGCTCTTCTGCGAAATCTGCCAAAGCTGTCGCGATAGCCTGATCCTCTACTGACAGGAGACGAAGAGCGAAGAGGGCTGCGTTTGTCGCTCCTGCTTCACCGATAGCCATGGTTGCAACAGGCACGCCACCCGGCATCTGTACGATAGAGTAGAGCGAGTCGACGCCACTAAGGGCACGTGATTTGACGGGCACACCAATGACTGGAAGGGTTGTTTTAGCAGCAACCATTCCTGGCAAATGGGCTGCGCCACCAGCACCTGCAATGATGACCTTGATACCACGGCTACGAGCCTCCTCCGCATGTCTGAACATGAGGTCTGGAGTACGGTGGGCAGAGACAACTTTCTTTTCGTAAGCTACACCGAAGCGGTCTAGAACTTCTGCTGTTTTTTGCATAGTTGCCCAGTCGGATTTTGAGCCCATGATAATGGAAATTACTGGTTTAGTCATAATATTCCTTTTCTTCCTTTCTTTTTTCAATCACCTTAAGTTGTGAGGGACGGCAGCAGCCACCAAAGGTGTCTCATGCCTAAATCGGAAGCCCAAGATCTTCCGATTTCCCTGAACGATTGGCTTATAAGCCAATCGTTCTTTCACAACGGCGGTGATTGCTCTATATTAGCTTGCTAACGCTCGCAAGTTATGCAACCATTATCGTATTTGGCGACTTCGTCACGTTATTCTTATATCTTTACTTAATAGCCTTGCTTCCGATATCGGTTCGGTAGAAGAGGCCTTCTGTTTTTTGTTTGTCAAGTTCCTTGTAGATGGTACTTTGGGCTTCTTTAACGGTATCTTCTGTGGTGACGAGCATATAGACACGTCCACCGTTTGATAGCAGTGCTCTGCTATTTTCCGCAAACTTAGCCCCTGCATAGTAGGTGATGATATTGCCTTCTGTCTTAGTTGGCAACTCGACACCCTTTGCATAATCTAACGGGTAGCCCTTGGATGCGACAACCACACCCAGAGTCACACCCTTGTCCGTCCAGGTGATGTTTGGCTCCTTACCATCGAGGATATCCGTAATATTTTGTGCAAAGTCAGATGTCAAACGAGGTAGGATAATCTGAGTTTCAGGATCTCCGAAGCGAGCGTTAAACTCGATAACCTTAGGTCCATCAGCTGTCAAGATAAGCCCTGTGTAAAGGACACCAAGATACGAACGACCTTCTTTGATCATCCCTTCAAGGACTGGCTTGACAATGGTGTCAACCGCCGTATCAACCACGCTCTGTGGCAAGTGGGGAACTGGCGCATAGGCACCCATACCACCCGTGTTAGGCCCTTTGTCGCCGTCATAGGCACGTTTGTGATCCTGAGCCGTTGGCATGATGTAGAACTTATCGCCATTGACAAAGGCAAAGAGAGAGAACTCCTCGCCGTCGAGGAATTCCTCGATAACCACACGCGCACCTGAATCACCGAATTTATTGTCCAAAAGCATCTCGTGAGCGGCTTCGACCGCTTGCTCGACTGTCTCAGCAACGACGACACCCTTTCCAAGGGCCAAACCGTCTGCCTTAACGACGATTGGAGCGCCTTTTTCTTCGATATAGGCCTTGGCTTCCTCGAAATCTGAGAATGTGCCATAGGCTGCTGTCGGAACACCGTATTTGACCATGATTTCCTTGGCAAAATCTTTGGACCACTCCAGCTCCGCTGCCAATCTTGTCGGACCAAAGGCTTTGAGACCAGCTGCATTGAACTCATCCACGATACCAGCAGCAAGGGCATCATCTGGCCCGATGAAGGTCCAAGCAATATCGTTGACCTTTGCAAACTCAATTAACTTAGAATGTTCGGAAATAGAGATATTCACCAATTCCAGACCATCTAGAGTCATCCCATCATTTCCAGGAGCTACAAAGACTTTTTCAACGTCTTTTGATTCAAGCAATTTCTTAGCAATCGCATGTTCACGACCACCAGAACCGACAACTAACAGCTTCATCTCTCAACCTCTTTTGCGAATTATTTACTAATATTATATCACAAACGTTCGTTTTAATCTTGTTTCACTTAGCATTTTAAACCAAAAAAGGAAAGAAACTGTTTTCTTCCCTTTTGTATTCTTAATGTCTAAAATGTCTCACTCCTGTGAAGACCATAGTCAAGCCGTATTTGTCAGCAGCTTCGATGGATTCTTGGTCACGGACAGAGCCACCTGGTTGGATGATGGCCTTGATACCGGCTTTGGCGATTTCTTCCACGTTATCCGCAAATGGGAAGAAGGCATCAGAAGCAAGAACAGCGCCGTCAAGGCGGTCTTTAGCTTGTTCGATGGCGATACGGACTGAAGCCACACGGTTGGTTTGACCAGGGCCAACGCCAAGTGTCATGTGGTCATTGGTCACGATGATTCCGTTTGATTTGACGTACTTGATGGCTTTCCAAGCGAACTCAAGGGCCGTCGCCTCTGTCTCGGTTGGCTGGCGCTTGGTCACCACTTGCCAGTCAGCTGGGCTTTCCTTGACCACGTCTTGATTTTGAACGAGGAGCCCACCGACTACACCTGTGTATTCTGCCTCTACCTCACTAGCATCTTGAGCATCAAATGGCAAGGCAAGGATGCGCAAGTTTTTCTTTTTATTGGTTAAAATGGCTAGCGCTTCATCCGTATAGCTCGGTGCGATGATGATCTCGAGGAAAACGCCGTGCATCTTCTCAGCTGTCGCAGCATCCACCTCACGGTTAAGGACGACAATTCCACCAAAGATAGACACTGGGTCAGACTCATAAGCATAATCCCAAGCAGTTTCGATGTCATCAGCTTGACCAATTCCACATGGGTTCATGTGTTTGAGAGCCACAACGGTTGGACGGTCTTTGAAATCACGAATGATACGAATCGCCGCATCAGCGTCACGAATATTGTTAAAGGACAATTCCTTACCGTTGAGCTGTTTCGCTGATGCAATGGAGTAATCCGTTGGCAAGGCTTTTTGATAGAAATCGGCATCCTGCTGAGGATTTTCCCCATAACGCATTGGTTGCTTCAGGTCATAGGTCAAAGTGAGCTTTTCAGGTTTTTCTTCACCCACTTGAGCTGTGAAGTATTCTGCAATCAAGGCATCATAAGCTGCTGTGTGACGGAAAACCTTGGCTGCCAAACGTTGACGAGTTTCATAAGTCGTTTCACCATTTGCTGCCAATTCATCAAGCACCACTGCATAGTCAGCTGGGTCTACAACAACCGTTACGCTGGCGTGGTTTTTAGCTGCTGAACGAAGCATGGATGGCCCACCGATATCGATATTTTCAACTGCGTCAGCGTACGTCACGTCTGGTTTGAGAATCGTTTCCTTGAATGGGTAAAGGTTGACTACAACAAGGTCAATCAATTCAATCTTATTGTCCTTAGCAGCCTCTAGATGGCGATCAAGGTCACGACGAGCGAGGAGACCACCGTGAATATTTGGATGGAGAGTCTTAACACGACCGTCCATCATTTCTGGGAAACCAGTTACATCATCGATGGCAACAGTCTCCACCCCAGAATTATCAAGGGCAACCTTGGTCCCACCTGTCGAGATGATATCCCAACCAAGTTTTTTAAGTTCTTGGGCAAATTCAACAATGCCCGTTTTGTCTGAGACGCTGATTAAGGCGCGTTTAGTCATGTTTTTTCCTTTCATTGTATCAAGAGGTGCTTTCACATCATTTAAACTAAAGACTGGCGATCATAGTCTGTAAGCTGATTCCCAAGTTCTTTTAACAGTTTTCTGACCTCAAGCTTACTAGTTTCACTTTCGTACACACTTCGCAGTTCGGCATCTGTCGCACCAATTAAGGTTACAAATTCCACTTTTCCATGCGGAGTATCTAGAGACTTAGCTAAATCATCAGCAGCAGTCAAGAACCCTGTCAGACTAGATTTCTGTTGGGCATCAATTCCTACCGTTTGCTTGGTATAAATGTATTCTTCTGGCAAAACCACTTTACCTGTTTGAAAAATATATCTTGCTACATACTGCAACAAGCCACAGCCATTTTTTATTTCTTCTTCGTCGTCACTATTCGATTTCTTTAACTTAAAGGTTAATTCAATCCCATAACCACTGTATTTAGGGTCCGAGCTTTCTTTTGTGTATAACTTCGACAAACCATAGCCAACAAAATGCCAAAAATCTCCCGCATCATAAACACTGATGCCATCAAGCGGATCTGGACCACAAAACATATATTTGACAAGCGTTCCATAATGCCGAGGATTGGGCTGATCAGGATAAAGACGATCAAATTCTGCATCGATGGCTTCCCATCCTGGAGCGCTATCATCTGTATTTTCAGATTTGATAACAATCTTTCCCTCATCTCTAGTTGACGTCTCTTCGCTAGAAGGTTTTTTCTTAAAAAATCAAACAAACCCATAAATTTCTCCTTAGCAGATAACTTTTAATCCTTGCCACAAAATCATCCATGACTTCCTTCTTATTTTCGTGCAACTCCCAAGCTATCCAGCACCTCTGGATACAACTTATACTCCGCTTCATGAATGCGAGCTTCAAATCTTTCGATAGTATCATCAGCTAGACGTGGCACACGGACTTGTTTGATGACCTTGCCTGTATCCACACCAGAGTCCACCCAGTGAATGGTAACGCCACTCTCAGCAACCCCGGCATTCCAAGCATCCTCTATCCCATGAGCTCCTGGAAATTCTGGCAGGTAGGCTGGGTGAATGTTTATGATACGACCTTCGTAGGAAGCTAGCAAGGTGGGCCCAACGATTTTCATGTAGCCGGCGAGGCAAACCAAGTCAATCTGATGTTCTTCCAAGAGTTCGACAAGAGCTGCTTCGTAGTCCGCCTTGTTCTCAAACTCCTTGAGTTCAAAAGCATAGGACAGGACGCCGAGCTTGTCTGCACGTTCCAGCACATAGGCGTCACGATGGTCTGAAAAGACAAATTCCACCGGAAACTCTTCGGCAATCACCTGAAAATTTGAGCCATTACCAGAGGCAAAAACCGCTATTTTTTTCATTTGATGATGACACTTTCGTTTTCTTTCTTGACGATGCGACCAATTTCATAGACTGGTTCATCCAACAAATCCTTGACACGACCTACATTTTCAGGGCTAACTGCCAGCATGAGTCCCACACCCATATTGAAGATTTCAAACATTTCTTCATGCTTGATTTGACCGTATTTTTCAAGAGCTTTGAAAATCGGAAGCACTGGAACCTTGTCTTCTTCAATTTCCGCAGCTAGGTCATCCGCAAACATACGAGGGACATTCTCGATAAAGCCACCACCAGTGATATGGGCAATACCGTTGACCAACTCTTCTTTGATGAGCGGTAAGACAGCCTTGACATAGATACGAGTCGGCTCAAGCAGGACTTCCTTGAGTTTCTTGCCTTCCAATTCTGGCAAGACTTCCTCACCTGTATAGTCGGCAAAGACACGACGAACAAGTGAGTAACCATTTGAGTGAATCCCACTTGAAGCAAGCCCGAGAAGAACATCGCCTTCTGCCACCTTTGAGCCGTCAATGATTTGAGATTTTTCAGCCACACCAACTGCAAAACCAGCCAAGTCGTAGTCATCTTCGCCATACATACCAGGCATTTCAGCCGTTTCCCCACCGATGAGGGCAGCGCCTGCCTGCACACAACCTTCTGCCACACCAGCGACGACTTGTTCTAGCTTGGCTGGTTCATTCTTCCCTGTCGCCACATAGTCGAGGAAGTAAAGAGGCTCCGCACCTGCAGCAATAATATCGTTGACACACATAGCCACACAGTCCTGCCCGATGGTATCGTGCTTGTCGTACTTGATAGCCAGCATGAGCTTGGTTCCGACACCGTCAGTCCCTGAGATCAAGACCGGCTCTTTGACACCTGTCTTTGAAAGGTCAAACATGCCACCGAAACCACCAAGAGCTCCCATGACACCCGCACGCTCCGTGCGAGCCACATGTTTTTTTATTCGTTCAACTACTTCATAACCCGCTTCAACATCCACACCAGACTGCGCATAAGCATTTTTATTCGTCATTTTGTTCATTCCTTTCCTTTAATGGAAAATCGTTATCCGCCTATTTGTAAAAACTGGTCTTTTCTTCCAAACTTCTACGATATTCTTCCTCATAGTCGTAGAGAGGAGTTGGGTAGTCGCCGTCAAAGTAAGCGACACAGAGACCACCGTTCGGAGCATCTGTTTCAATACCAATCGAATCAATCAAACCTTCAACAGAAAGATAGGTCAGGCTATCCGCACCAATGATTTGGCGAGTTTCTTCGACCGTATGATTGGCAGCAATCAGCTCCTGACGAGTCTGGATATCAATCCCGTAGAAACATGGATAAGCTAGCGCAGGACTTCCAATAGCAACGTGAACCTCAGAAGCACCCGCTTCTTTCAAAAGCTGAACGATACGGCGAGAGGTTGTCCCACGAACAATGGAATCATCAATCATGACCACACGTTTGCCTTTGACAACACCCGAAACGGCAGACAGTTTCATCCGTACCCCTTGCTCCCGCAATTCTTGAGTCGGTTGGATAAAGGTTCGTTGCGTGTATTGGTTTTTAATCAGCCCCATTTCATTTGGCAGACCAGACTCTTCCGCAAATCCCATGGCTGCGCTGAGTGATGAATTTGGCACACCGACCACTATATCCGCTTCATGCTTAAATTCACGCGCCAATTGAGCTCCCATACGTTTGCGAGCTGTATGGACATTGACACCGTGGATATTGGAATCGGGGCGAGCAAAATAGATATACTCCATAGAGCAAATCGCCAACTGTGTATCATCTGTATAGCTATCATACTGGATGCCCTTATCATCAATGATCACAATCTCTCCAGGCTTCAAATCTCGAATCCACTCAGCACCAATAACTTCAAAAGCACAGGTTTCGGAGGAAACCACTACCGCTCCGTTGGTCATTTTCCCAATCGAAAGCGGACGGAAGCCATTAGGATCAAGCGCCGCAATCAACTTGTCCTCAAACAGCAGGATATAAGCAAATCCACCTTTTACAAGGCTGAGCGCCTCTTTGATTTTGCCCATCAAGTTCGGATTGTGACTCCGACGAATGAGGTGGGCCAAGATTTCCGAGTCCGAAGTTGAACTGAAAATTGCTCCTCTTTGTTCCAATTCTTTCTTGAGCGATTCGGCATTGGTCAAGTTTCCGTTATGAGCAAGTCCAAACTGCATATCATGAAAGCGAAAGAGGAAGGGCTGGATGTTGTCCACAGAAGCTTCGCCAGCAGTCGCGTAACGAACATGCCCAATCGCGCTCGTTCCAGTCAGTTTATCCAAATTAGCTGGGTTTCTGAACACTTCTGATAAAAGCCCCATGTCACGATGACGCTTCAATTGCCCCTGATCATTGGAGAGGATTCCTGCCCCCTCCTGACCACGGTGCTGAAGACTGTGGAGACCAAAATAGGTTAATTTAGCAGCATCTGGATGTCCCCAGATACCGAAAACACCACATTCTTCATTAAGAGATTTTACTTCGTATGTCATTTTTTATACCTTTTATTTCTCTGTGAAATAACGCACAGCCGACGCGAACAGGTGCTGGTCTTTATTTCCTGGGATGTTTTGGAAAAGATCGTCTTCATAACG
Organism: Streptococcus oralis; assembly: GCF_021497885.1. Taxonomy (NCBI): domain Bacteria; kingdom Bacillati; phylum Bacillota; class Bacilli; order Lactobacillales; family Streptococcaceae; genus Streptococcus; species Streptococcus oralis. The sequence continues at coordinate 44,305 of NZ_CP046523.1, read as the reverse complement.
TTCTGAGTGTCCCATTTTACCGATGATTTGACCATTCTTGCTGGTAATTCCTTCGATGGCATTTACAGAACCATTCGGATTGTACTTAGAATCCATACTTGGTTTGCCGTCAAAGTCAACGTATTGGCTAAAGATTTGTCCATTGTCACGGAGCTCTGCAAATTCTTCAGCCGTCACGACAAATTTCCCTTCACCGTGCGATACTGGAATGGCATGGATATCGCCCACTTGCACACCAGCCAACCATGGCGAGTTGGTATTGGCAATCCGAGTTTCCACCATCTTAGCCACGTGTTGGTTGGCATCATTGTAGAAGAGGGTTGGACTCGTACTGCTGGCATCCTCGAAGTTTCCGTATGGAAGAAGACCTGATTTGACCAAGGCCTGGAACCCATTACAGATACCGATAATCAAGCCACCACGAGCGATAAAGCTATCAATGGCTGCACGCACTTTTTCATTAAGAAGGATATTGACAATAAACTTAGCTGATCCATCCGGCTCATCCGCAGCTGAGAAGCCACCTGCAAAGAAGAGGATGTTAGCCTTGCCGATGTTGTCAACCATGGTTTCAACTGACTTGACAATAGCTTCTTCATTCAAGGTCACAAATGGTACCAAGTTAACCTCTGAACCTTCTTTTTCGAAGGCCTTAGCTGAGTCATATTCTGAGTTGGTACCTGGGAAGACTGGGATGTAAACCACAGGTTTTTCAATAGTTTCCTTGGCTTTGATGACTGCGTCAGAAGCGACAGCTGGAACTTCTTCCAGTTCTTTGGCTTGTGCAAATTCTGTTGGGTAAACTTCTTCCAGTTTCCCTTGGAAGGCACTGTCAAGTTTGTGTCCATCTAGCTTCACACCGTTGACAAGGAGTGTAAAGTCTGCGCTTGTTTGTCCAATCTTCTCTACTCCAGCAATTTCTTCAGGAGATGTGAAGACAAATCCGCCCAATTGAGCTGTCAAAGCTGTTTCAAGTTCAGGCAAGGTCACCTCTGCACCGATATGGTTCCCAAAGGTAGCAAGAGCCAAGCTTTCAACGACACCACCGTATTTGACAGCTGATGCAGATGTTACTTTGTGGGCCTCTTGAAGGGCTTCAAACTGAGCGAAGTTAGACTTGATAAGATCAAAGTCAATCTCTTGTGCTAGAGCTTGACCTGGGATGTAGTAGATGTTTTCACCAGCAGTCTTGAACTCAGGAGAGAGCACCTTGCGGCTATCTGCTGTCGTCACCCCAAAAGCAACCAAGGTTGGTGGTACGGTTAATTCTTCAAAGGTACCAGACATAGAGTCCTTACCACCGATAGATGGCAAGCCAAGTTGGATTTGTGCTTCGATAGAGCCTAGAAGAGCTGCTACTGGCTGACCAAAGCGCTCAGCTTGTTTGTCCATCCGCTCGAAATACTCTTGGTAAGAGAAGCGAGCCTTAGACCAGTTTGCACCAGCAGCCACCAAACGAGCAGTCGCTTCGATGACCGCATAGGCAGCACCGTGGTATGGAGACCATTCTGCCACATATGGATTGAATCCTTGCGCCATGACAGACGCAGTATTGGTCACCCCGTGCTGAACTGGCAATTTCTGGACAGATGCCTCAGTTGGTGTGAGTTGGTAGCGACCGCCAAGTGGGTGATTGACTGTAGAACGACCGACCGAACAGTCAAAGATGGTTTGCAAGCCTTTTTGACTCGCATGGTTGAGGTCAGACAGAACTGCAAGGGTATCTGCTTCAAGTGTGTCAGCATTGGTTGTGCGTTCTTCTGGAAGTTTGGCATCCTTGTCCACAACCTTGGCATCAACGACTACACGCACACCGTTTGTATCAAGAAAACGACGTTCCAAGTCGACAATCGTTTCGCCATTCCAGTGCATGACAAGATTTGGTTTTTCAGTCACTGTCGCAACCACAACCGCGTCAATATTTTCTTTATTACATTCTGCAACGAAAGCATCTACATCCTTAGGACGAACCACAACTGCCATCCGTTCTTGTGATTCAGAGATAGCAATTTCTGTCCCGTTCAAGCCTTGGTATTTAAGAGGAACCTTATTAAGGTCGATTTCAAGACCGTCTGCCAATTCACCGATAGCCACACAGACACCACCAGCTCCAAAGTCGTTGGATTTCTTGATAAGACGAGTGACATCTCCATTACGGAAAAGACGTTGGATCTTGCGTTCTTCGATGGCATTCCCTTTTTGAACCTCAGCACCAGCAGTCTCTACAGACTCAACCGTTTGAACCTTAGAAGACCCCGTAGCACCACCGACTCCATCACGGCCAGTCTTGCCACCTAGCAAGATAATCACATCACCGGCTTCTGGTTTTTCACGGACAACATTGCCCTTAGGAGCTGCACCAACAACGGCACCAAGCTCCATACGTTTAGCTACAAAGCCTGGGTGGAAATATTCACGAACGTAAGTCGTCGCCAGACCAATCTGGTTCCCATATGAAGAATAACCATGAGCCGCTGTCTTCGAAATGACTTGTTGTGGCAATTTACCAGCGCGCGTTTCTGAAATCGGAGCTGTAATGTCACCCGCACCTGAGATACGCATGGCTTGGTAAACGTAGGAACGGCCTGACAATGGGTCACGAATGGCGCCACCGATACAAGTAGCTGCACCACCAAATGGCTCAATTTCCGTTGGGTGGTTGTGGGTTTCGTTTTTGAACATGAGGAGCCAAGGTTCCTTGACACCATCAACGTCCACTTCGATTTCAACCGAGCAGGCATTGATTTCGTCAGACACTTCCATATCGTCCAAACGACCATTAGCACGCTCATAACGACCAAAAATAGTCGCCATATCCATCAAGGTTTGTGGCTTTTCAGACCGACCTAGTTCCTCACGCATGGCAATATACTTGTCATAAGTCGCCTGCAATTGCTTTTGGAATTTAGAAGCTGAGAAATCAATCTGTTTCAACTCTGTCTCAAAAGTCGTGTGACGGCAGTGGTCGGACCAATAAGTGTCCAAAACCTTCAGCTCTGTTTCCGTTGGCACGCGCCCGATTGACTTGAAGTAGTCTTGGATAAAGAGCAAATCATCCACTTCCATGGCCATCCCTTGTTCGGCCTTGTAGCGGGCAAAGTCTTCTGCCGTATAGCTTTCAAAGAAAGTCAATTTAGGAATGGTCTTGTCTGACTCAGAAAATTCCTGCTTGGCAATCCCTGTCGTGATGTCCTTGAAACGAGAATCAACTGGATTGAGCAAGTAGTTCTTGACCGCCTCTAACTCAGTCGCATCAATATCTTTATTGACCAGATAAAGTTGGGCTGTATTGACCGTCACATCACTCGAACTTCCCAGCAAAAGCAAGGCTTCCTGTGAAGAAGCTGCACGTTGGTCAAACTGCCCTGGCAGGCTTTCAATGGCAAAGAAAGCATAGTTGGCAAGATCCGCTTGCACAGCCGCTTCATCCAAGACATGGTCGGTCACCTGCTCAGAGAAGATGTGTTTCTCTGCAGGCTCAAACAAGTCCTCTGCCAAATCAAAGACATCATAAACCTGCACGATGCGAATACTTTTCAAAGTTGACAATCCCAAGTTGTGTTGGAGTTCTCTTACCAAACTCTCTGACTTGACCTGAAAATCAGCCTTTTTTTCAACAAAAATACGTTTATCCATCAATTCTTATTCCTTTATTTCAGCTCTTGCAAACAGATTATTTCAATTCCTGCAATTTCTCCCAGACAACTTCATAAACATCTGTCAATTCTCCGAGACCTCTACGGAAAACATCCTTGTCCATGTGGTTGCCGTCAGCGTCCCAAAGTCGACAGTTATCTGGTGAAAATTCGTCTGCCAAGATAATCTTACCATCCTTGTCAAAACCGAACTCTAGCTTAAAGTCAATCAATTTAAGTCCAATCTCAGCAAACCAAGCTTTCAAAAGTTCATTGATACGACGCGTTTCTTCCTTCAAGTAAGCAATCTGCTGGTCATCAGCAATTTTAAGGAATTTCACATGCTCGTCATTGATAAATGGATCATCCAAATCATCATTTTTATAGTAAAATTCAACGATCGGAGTCTCAAATGCGATGCCCTCATCAACGCCAAAACGTTTTGAAAAGGAACCAGCCGTGTAGTTGCGAAGCACAACCTCCAAAGGAATGATCTCAACTTTTTTATTGAGTTGTTCCGTGTCTGAAAGTTTCTCCACAAAGTGAGTCGCCACACCAGCAGCATTTAATTTCTCAAAAATAAAAGATGAAATCTGATTATTCAAGACTCCCTTGCCCGCAATCTGCTCCTTCTTGACACCGTTGAAAGCAGTCGCCTGGTCCTTGTAAGTTGAAATAATGAGATTTTCATCCTCAGTTGTATAGATATCCTTGGCTTTTCCCGAATAGATCAGTTTTTTTGACATTTTAAAGTTCGCCTTTCGTATTTCTTTACTTCATTCTACTACAAAATAACGGAAATAGCAAGAATTTGCGAACGACAGCGAAGGTAGCTCTTTTTAACATTAAGAAAAACTGTAAAATCAAAACATTTTACAGTTTTAAAAGTATAATATTGCATTAAAAACAAACATTATTCTCTGTTTAAAAATTGATCCCAATAATAGCGGAAATAACTTTTCTTTCCTGTGATTAGTGTCAAACGTCCTTCTGAACCGTAGCGAAGCTCTTCTGCTTGTTCAGGAGTCAGACTTGTCTCCGCCTCTATTTTAAAGAAATTTCCCTTTTCAGTCTTGGTAGCTGTCGCATCAATATTCGTAATCGCAGAAACAAGAATAAGTTCTTTGTTGGCATCCTTGGTTGTAGTAAAGCGAACAGAATCACCTACTTTGAGTCTTGCAACATCTTTCGAACTGAGATAAGCTGTGAGTTTGGTTTTGCCTTCTCTTTCCAAGGCCGGGTACAGTTGGGCTAGCAGGGTCCCTTCTGCAACCATCGTAGAATCACTGGTTTCAGGATTAAGGTGAAGCACCCCATCCTCACTTGCTGTAATTTTCCCCTTGTCCAGCAGACCTCCTTGGACTTTCTTACCCGACTCTGCTTCTAAAATTTTCTGATCCAAAAGGGTTAATTCCTGACCGACTTTGACTAGGTGCTGGGACTTAAGGGATTCAAGCTGACTATCCAGTCCACTTGCGTAGGCTTGTTGAGCTCCAGATCCCGCATACTGTACACGATAAGTAGCTAAACTAGACTCTAGCTGGCTAATTTGGGCATCCACCTGTGCAATAACTTGTGATTTAGCTTGCGGATCTTCTCCAGCTTGGTTTTTATAGGTCTGATAGAAAGAGTAGGCTGGATTCTGACTATCTAGTTGATCTCCCTTTTCAATCGCCGACTTAGCTGTTTTGTAGTCTCGGATTTTATCCTCTGTTTGGCTGATAAGATTGCCAATCTCGGCCTGGCTCTGACTTGCTGCCGCATTCTGCGAGGAGATGTTGGCATTTTGCTGCGAAACATTGCTCCTAAGACTACTAGCTTGGCTGAGATAGTCTCTAAACATCTCCTGATAACCAAACTTATCCGCCTCTGGAAATTGATCGCTCCCCTCTTTCAAACTGGATTGCAAATACCCCAACTGCTTTTTTTGATCCTTTAGCATCTCCAATTGACTGGCATATGCCTCTACCTGGACAGCCTCCGCCCCTTGCTGGTACTGAACGAGTAGTTCCCCCTGCTTGACCAACTTGTTTTCTTCCAGATAATTGGCCACGATGCGTTGATTGCTAGTCGACTGGATATTGGCAATAATCCGACTAGGTTCGACTGTCGCTCTGGTAGACAAACTAATCTCTTTCTCTGCAAAAACTGCAAATCCCAGTAAAAACATGAGCAGAAGTGACATAGGTAAAATCACCCGACTGGAAAAATTATGGTAACGACGATTATAAAACTCCGCACTTTCTAAAAATTCTGGTTTCATCTTCTCCTCTTTCTAGCTATTCACCAAATGGGCATAAAAACCATCTTGAGCAAGCAAGTCTGCATGGGTGCCCTCTTCGACAATCTTGCCCTGATTCAGAACAACAACCTTTTCTGTCCGCTCAGCAATAGTCAAGCGGTGGGCAATGAAAATCAAGGTCTTATCCAAAGCCATGAGATTATCGACAATCCGCTTCTCTGTCAAGATATCCAGACTGCTGGTCGCCTCATCCAATATCAGAACAGGCGCATCCGTTAAAAGAGCACGCGCCAGAGCAATTCGCTGCCGTTGCCCCCCAGAAATACCTGCTCCATCCGAAGTCAATTCTGTCTGATAATTCAGTGGCATGCGCTCGATATCCTCCCGAATTTCAGTCAATTCAACTGCTCGTAAGATATCTTCCTGTGTCGTCCCTTCCTTGGCTCCAAGGAGAAGATTCTCCAAAATCGTTCCGTTAAAGACATAGGGCTGTTGAGGTAGATAGTTTATATACTGGCGCAAGGCTTTTTTATCAATCTGATTAAGATTGACACCGCCCAGACTAATCTCTCCCTGACTAGGGTCGTAAAAGTTAACCATCATCTTGGCCAAGGTCGTCTTACCTGACCCTGAAATCCCCACAAAAGCTACTTTAGAACCTTGGGGAATCATCAAATTGATATCCGACAAGACGTCACGACCATAGCCATACTTATAGTGGACTTGTTTAAAGGTCACATCTCCCTTCATCATGCTCAAATCTTCGACTGTTTTCTTCTCCTCAAACTCCGAAGCTACTAGATAGACTTCGTTAAGACGATTATTAGCAACCTGCGCTGTCTGAAGTTTGGTTTGCAGGTTGATGATATTTTCCAAAGGGTTGGTAAAGTAAACAAGCAAAGTATTATAGGTAATCAGCTGACCCAAACTCATTTTCCCATCCATGACAAGAACTGCTCCCATCCAGAGAACGGCAACATTGAGCAGGAGCTGAGCAACTTTTTTCAATGCCTTTTGCTGACTTTCTGCCCGACTATAGGTAAAAGATTTTTTCAGATAAGCTACAAATTCCTTATCAATCTTTTGATAGCGTGAACTTTCACTAGTCAAAGATTTAATAGTCTCAATACCGTTGATGTCCTCGATGATAGAAGAAGACAGAACTGCATTGGCTTCCATAGTGTCCCGATTCATCTTTTCAAAAGGCTTCATAAAGGCAAAGATAATCACTGTATAGATGGGAAGTGCAAGCAGACTAATGAAAAAGAGCGTCATATTTTGTGAAAACAAGACAAGCGAAATAATCAAAATCGTCGACACATCTAAAAAGATAGACAAGATGGTCGAAGCTAGCGCATCAATGATACTATTAGCATCCGTAAAACGAGATACAATCTCTCCTGTCCTGCGTGTCGCAAAAAAGGACATCGGCAGGTGAAAAACATGCTTGATGTAGGACAAAATCACGTCAATTGACAAGCGTTGCCCAAGGACCAGCAAGAGATACTCCTGAGCATAAGACAAAATCTGCTGGAGAATATAGACGATGACCAAACCAATAGAAATAATTCCTAGCGTCGTACGCATCTGGTCTGGTACGTAACTATCAATGATGGACTGAAGATAATAAGAACCTACAATGTTGATCAGGGTTACCAAGAGTGTCGCTAGGACGATATTGGTAATTAAGCCACGCTGTTTGAGTAAGATTGGCAAGAAGGATAGGAGCCCCTGTTTTTTCTCCTTATGGGGCTTATAGTCCGGAGATGGCGCCATAAAGAGACTGATCCCTGTCCACTCTTGCGCAAATCGCTCACGGGAAATCTTGGTCAGCTTGACACCAGGATCTGGATCAGCGATATGGATGTGCTTTTTATCCTGACCTGTCACCACATAGTAGTGGAGCAATTTCCCTTCCTTAAGCACATGAGCCACAAAGGGAAAGGTCAAATCTGGCAAGTCAAAGAGCGTCATATCCGCCTTGATAGCTCGCGTCTCAAAGCCAATTTCCTCTGCCACCTTTACAAGACCCAAAGCAGTTGTCCCATCCATGGTCGTCTTAGCTAGTTCTCGTAGATGAGCCAAAGAGTAATAACTACCGTAGTAACCAAAGACCATAGCCAAGGAAGCCACGCCACAATCCATCTGATCCACCTGAGGACGGTAGTGCCTTTTCTTAAATTTCATATCCTTCTCCTTTTTTCTAACAATCTCTTAAAAGCTTTGTAAGATTATTTTAACCAAACAAGTAAGAAATAAGGGAATTATTTCTGAAAAAACAATATCCACGCCTAAACAGCACTTTTTGTCAAAGAAAATAGGCAGAACAAGAGTCCTGTCTAGAACATTCAATTACAGAGATTTCTTACCTTTCCCACTTCTTTTGTGAATGGTGTACAAAACGATAATCGAAAACAGCGGTGGTACAATATAACTCTTTTCACTCATTGTCAGCTGAAATCCCAGGGTTGCTAGTATCCCAAAGATGAAAATATTCATCAAAAATAGGAAAATAAATACAAGAATAGATTTTAAAATCTTAGTCATTTTCGCCCTCATTTCCTTCTTTAGCCGTTATTTTCTGGATAGTATGGTATTTTACCGCTATATAAATGATTAAAAGAAGTAGGGGATAAGAGAACAAGTCTGAAACTTCCATAAAATTTACACTACACTTTCCTGGTAATAGATTATAGTCCATTAAAACTTGCAGGATAGGTAGTACAATGCGTACTAGTAGAAGCCCTCCTAATAACATCACTTCTTTTTTAACATACAGACACCTTCCTCACTAAATGTAGATTACGGTTCATTGGTCTAACACTCCAATATTTCTCTTATACTGAAGCTACAGAAATCAGACTCATGTTGTCATCGTTTATTATCTTTTTCTTCACTTCTATAAAGTAAGATAAAGATCATCAAGAATAATGAAATCGTAGGTATATCAAGATATTCAAACCATGTAGGTAGGTTTATTTTGTTTACATCAGCCAAGATTCTAATAATTAGATAAGCCATCGAGCTAAACAATACAGTGGTCTCTGGCCAAACTTTTCCTAGTAATTGAACAACTTTCATCCCGAACTCCAATCTGATGGTCCATCAATTCCCAATCGTACTTTCTTTTGTTTCGTACTTATATCCTACATAAAACAGACCAAGCAGAATTGGATAGGTTTCTGGATAAAACAAGGTATTGATCGGTTTTTTCAAAATCAAATACGTTGCGATGTAGATAATGAGTGATACAATAAAATATCCCTCAGCAAATCCTAATAAGAATTTTTTCATGGTAGACTCCTATTTACCTGATAAGAAAGGTGGAAAAACTCCGCCATTCACATGCACAAAATCCTTTTCATTCAGATTCATCATTTATGGTTTTGATTATCTTTTGACAAATCTTTGCAAAAAATACCAAAATAGCCTGAAGCAAGCAAGCCAACTAAAGTCCATTGCCAATCAAAGGATACTAATGAACCTGTACGAATCACATGGAGCGCGAGATTAAGAGCTATTGCCAACAAAGGAACTATAGTGGCTAGTTTAGGTAACAATGTATTGAGATTAAGGTTGTGATTCATGGTTAATTTCCCTACATACTTTATCCCAAATTTTTAGCTTAGCGTCTACTTCCTAGATAACGCCCATACATATAAGAAGCTACTCCTAATACACCCCAAGCTATTGCTGTGGAAGTAGTAACAATGAAGCCTCCCTCAGTAACAGATAAGTCTGCTTCTGTCATGATGTCAAATTTTTCATCCAGTTTTTTCATTTTTCTCTCTCCTTTTTAAATAATACTGGCTAATCCAATAGCTACTCCAACCAAAAGCCCTACTATTCCTGAAGCTGATATAATAATTACTGCAAATTCTTCTGAAATCTTCATTTATTTCTCCATTTTTTATTGGTAGTAACTAAAAGATGACTATTCAATAGTATTTGCCACACACTAACAATAGTTCTCTTTAAACCTTGTCTTTACCTGAATCCAAATAACTCATCATTAAAATAAGGATTGGAATCCATAATTCTGAGCCTACATACTGATCAACTTTAAAGGGAATTACATTTAAATCACCCAGCACACAGAGTGCTCCAAAAATGATTAAAAGCACACCTATTACATTTTTTAGATTTTTCATACCTGATCACTTTTTATCCAAACCTACGTTTTAAATCTTGCCCGATCAATCTACCGCCAAGGAAAATAGTCACTCCTATACCAATCGTAGCTAATGTGATCACGCCTCCATCAGTATTCATTAATTCGTCTTCTGTCAACTCTGGCCAATTATTTAAATTATTCATATTCATTTTATCCTCCTATTATCACATAAAGTATCCCCAAGCAATACCGCCAATAAGTAGGATGCCCCCTACTACCACAGCAGTAACAGAACCCCCATTCACATCCATCAACTCTTCTTCTGTAAGAGCTACAAAGTTCTGTTCCATTTTGTCAAAATTTGTCATTTGTTTTCTCCTTTATTTCTATTTTTTAGTTTACGGTTTCTAGGCTTTAAACCATTTTAAAATCCAGATTGGAAAAATAACTGAAATCATTTTTTCTCTCCTTCCTTTTCTTCTTACCTATCTATTCGAAAAACAATTCGAAAATGAACAACTGTTTCATTTTTATTTTAAAAACCACTTGATGTACCATGGATACAAGATTGGCATGTACATGAACGTTCCTCCTTTTTTCTTTCTCATCTCTATATTCGCAATTTCTACAAAAAAGTTTAACGTTTTTCTTTTTTCTGCAAACAAAAAAACAACATGACTTGCATGTTGCTTTTTGCTATATCTTACCTTTAATAGTTCCGACTACATCCGCTACGCTTTGAAGATGATCAATTTCCTCATCAGTGATTTCGATACCAAATTCATCTTCTAGCGTTAGGACGAACTCCATCAAGTCCACTGAGTCCGCATCTAGATCGTCTTTCAAACTCAAGGCCTCTGTTACGACAAAGTCCTCTCCCTGTCGCTCTTGGATAATGGTTACAATACGGTCAAAAATTTCTTTTTCTGTCATCTTTTTATTCTCCTGAAAATTCACGCGCAGTCTGGGCAACTACGTCTGTTTTTAGCATGGTACGAATCTGGCGAATCGTACTATACACAGCCTTGGCGTCACTTGAACCATGAGTCTTGACAACCGGTGCCTTAACACCAAACAAGACCGCTCCACCAACATCTGAATAGTTAAGTTGCTTTTTCAAACCTTTAAGGCTATCCTTGAGAAGAAGAGCACCTAGTTTCGCTCGAAGACCACCACCTGTGATAGCTGTCTTAAGCAAGCCCATGATACCCATGGCTGTCCCTTCAATAGATTTGAGCACAGCGTTTCCCGTGAAACCATCTGTTACGACAACATCCGCAACACCATTCATCAAATCACGCGCTTCCACGTTTCCGACAAAATTCAAGCTTTCATCAGCCGCCAGTAAAGCGTAAGTTTCCTTACGAAGCGGGTCTCCCTTGCTGCTTTCTGTTCCGTTGTTGAGCAAACCAACACGTGGTTGTGCAATCCCACGAACATTTTTCGCATAGAAGGAACCCAAAACAGCGTATTGGTGCAGATGATGGGCTGTATTTTCCGCATTGGCTCCAAGGTCTAGCATGTCAAAGCCTTTTCCATCAATGGTCGGCAAGGTAGATATGAGTCCTGGACGATCGATGTTCTTGATACGACCCACGATGAAAAATCCTGCTGCCAACAAGGCACCTGTGTTCCCAGCTGAGAGGACAGCGTCTGCTTCTCCCTCCTTGACTGCCTTGGCTGCTAATACCATGCTGGCATTTTTCTTCTTACGGATAGCTTTTGTCGGCTCATCGTCTGAGTTGATTTTCTCATCCGTATGGATGATGCTAACGCGCTCTGTCGCTGTTAGATATTGCTTGATCTTGCTTTCATCTCCGTAAAGTTGAATCTCAATATCTGAAAAGTCAGCAAGGGCTTGGTTGACACCCTCAACGATGGCTTGAGGTGCATAATCGCCCCCCATAGCATCTACTGCGATTTTTTTCATTTGTCTTCCTCTTTTAGTAATTGTCCCCAGTCGGCTAGGGAATCAATGAATTTCTTTGATTTTAGGTGAATTCCAACGTACTCTTCGTAGAGTTGATCCATAAACTTGCGCAAGTCTTGCTTGATTTCAGACTTGAGCGAAATGGTCTCCAAGGTCTCAAAATCAATGGCTTGAAATTGATTGAGCAGATAAGGGATGTTGGGATTCAGATGGCAACGTTTCTCGTCCTCATGAAAATGATCCGGACAGAGGCAGGCTCCATATTTGAAAGAAAAGTCAAAGGCCTGACCTACCCGATGGCAAAAGACACACTCATTAAAATTAAGGCTGATTCCAAATCGAGTCAAGATTTGAATTTCAAAAATATTGGTCAAAACCTGATAATCTATACCTGCTTCCATCAACTCCAGAGTCTTCCTCAAGAAAGCAAACAAGGGAGCATCCTGCTGATTATCCTGCAAACTAGCATCTGCAAGGGCAGCCACATAGGTTGCATAGGCCATGACAAAGAGATCACTATTAATCTTGGGGAAGGTCATCACCTCATGGTAGTCCTCGATGTAGCTAAGCCCGTCATCATTGATTCGCAAGAGAAATCGTGCCAACACCAAGGGCTGAATAACCGGAGCTAGTTTGGACTGGCCAGCGTGTTTGACGAAAAACATGCGCTTGCCCGCCTGCTCGGTAAAAATTTTGACTAGCTTGTCATCCTCACGAAAGTTACGATTGTAGAGCACCAAGCCTTGACTCGTGATAGACTGAATCATGCTTCTCTCATGTACTCCTCAAGTCGTTTCATGGCCTCTCTGATTGTTTCCATGCTGGCTGCATAGGACAGGCGCACATAGCCTTCTCCGTAACGTCCAAAGGCGGCGCCAGGGATAAAGGCAACGGCCTTCTTCTGAGCAAAATCCTTCAGAAAAGCAAAGGAATCTTGATTGTAGCCCGCTGGAATCTTAGCAAAGATATAGAAGGCACCGTCTGGTTTGATAATTTCAAAACCAAGAGCAGTCATCTTTGCGATGATATAATCTCGACGCTGGATGTACTCCTTCTTCATAGGCTCTGCGTCGTTTTTACCAGCGGTCAAAGCCTCCACCGCAGCATGTTGTGCCATCGTATTTGCGGCAGTAACCAAATATTGGTGACTCTTGATTAACTGAGCTGTGAAAGCTGCAGGAGCAAAGATGAAGCCTAAACGCCAACCAGTCATAGCATGCGATTTAGACAAGCCATTGATAATAATAGCCTGGTCTCTCAGCATCGTTCCTAGAGATACATGGGCTTCGCCTGTATAGGTTAATTCTGAGTAAACCTCATCACAGACAACAAAAATCTCATACTTGCGTAAAACGTCTGCCAAGGCTTCCAACTGCTCCCGACTATAGGTAATTCCTGTCGGATTGGCTGGATAGTTGAGAATAACTGCTTTGAGCTTGTCCCCTTGCTCCAAAATAGCCTTTTCCAACATCTCAGGAGTCAAAACAAAACCATTTTCAGTTGTATCAATCTCGACAATCTCTGCCCCAACCAGATTGACAATCGGTTCATAGCCTGGATAGGCAGGAGCTGGCAAGAGCACCTTGTCCCCCTCTTCCAAAATAGCTGTCAAAGTAGCAGATAAAGCCTCTGTCGCCCCAATTGTAACCAAGATTTCATTTTCAGGATTATAATCTAGCTGGTATTTTTCTTTTACAAAGTCGCTAGCAGCCTGGCGCAAGGTCAGTAAACCGCTCATCCCTGTATAGTAGGATTGGTTCTGATCAATGGCTCGCTTGGCTGCCTCCTTGATATGATCTGGCGTTGTAAAATCAGGTTCCCCCAAGGTCAAACGCAAGACCCCAGGAATCTCTGAAATTGCCTGGTCAAACTGGCGAATCAAGGAAACTTGAATCTTGTCTAACTGTTTATTAAAGCGCTTGGTTAAGTCCATAGATATCCCCCTTGCTTACAGAACATAGTACTATTATACTACAAAAGCTCCCTGACCGCAAAATCCATCTGAAACCCGCATTTTTCACTTTCTGTTTTACTTTTCTTCTCGACAGGACTATAATAATAAGTGCTTATTTTCGGAGGTTTATATGTTATTTTTATCAAAAAATGGAGCAGGAATCTTGACCTGCCTTCTCATTTCCATCGTATCTTGGTACTTAGGAGGATTCTTTCCTGTCATTGGCGCACCCGTTTTTGCCATTTTCATAGGCATGCTCCTAAATCCCTTTCTCTCATCCTATAAACAACTGGATGCTGGATTGACCTTTAGTTCTAAAAAATTACTCCAATATGCTGTTGTCTTGCTTGGTTTTGGTCTCAATATCTCGCAAGTCTTCGCAGTTGGGCAATCTTCACTCCCTGTCATCCTTTCCACCATTTCAATAGCCCTGATTATTGCCTACCTCTTCCAGCGCTTCTTTGCACTGGATACAAAACTGGCTATCTTGGTTGGAGTGGGATCTTCTATCTGTGGTGGCTCTGCCATTGCTGCGACAGCGCCCGTTATCCATGCCAAGGAAAAAGAAGTTGCCCAAGCCATTTCCGTTATCTTTTTCTTCAATGTCTTGGCTGCGCTCATCTTTCCAACTCTGGGAACCTGGCTTCACTTATCAAATGACGGCTTTGCCCTCTTTGCAGGAACTGCGGTCAATGACACTTCCTCTGTAACGGCTACCGCCAGCTCCTGGGACAGTCTTTACCAGACCAATACCCTCGAATCTGCAACCATTGTGAAACTCACACGCACCTTAGCAATCATTCCTATCACTCTCTTTCTCTCCTACTGGCAAAGTCGCCAGCAAGAAAATAAACAAGGCGTACAACTAAAAAAAGTCTTCCCACTTTTTATCCTTTATTTTATCCTGGCTTCTCTCTTAACGACTCTCCTTACCTCTCTCGGTGTGTCCAGTAGCTTCTTTACCCCTCTCAAACAACTCTCCAAATTCCTCATTATCATGGCCATGAGTGCTATCGGTCTCAAAACAAATCTAGTAGCCATGGTCAAATCCAGCGGTAAATCCATTCTTCTTGGAGCCCTTTGCTGGATTGCCATCATCCTTACCAGTCTTGGCATGCAGGCATTGATTGGTATTTTCTAACACAAAAGGTAGCCCATGGCTACCTTTTATTGTTCAAGAATTAAGCGTGTATGTTCTCTCTTGATACAGCGATTCATCACGATGTCATCGCATCCTCCGGCACGCAAGATTTCTTCCGCTTCTAGGCTTTCAAGTCCTAATTGCGCCCAAAAAATCTTGGCATCAGCCTTGAGAAAATCACGCGCCACATCTGGCAAAAACTCACTACGACGGTAAACATTGACAATATCTACAGGAAAAGGAATCTCAGCTAGACTCGCATAAGCCTTTTCTCCCAAGATTTCCCCACCTGCAGCCTTGGGATTAACTGGAATAATTTTATAGCCTCGAGCCTGCATTTCCTTGGTCACTCGATTGCTAGTTGTTTCCTCACGATCAGACAAACCCACTACCGCTAATGTTTTACTGGTCGCCAGATACTGACGAATCACACCATCACTTGGATTGATAAATTCTTGACTCATAGAAATCCTCCTTTTTCATCAGTATAGCATATTTTGAAAAGGCTTGCAGATTTTGACTATAAAAATCTCCTAGCAAGAAAAGAAACCTGCTAGGAGAACTATCTATTTCAAGTGAAAGATTAAATCTTTTTCTCAATGCTAAACAAAGGAGAAAGAGGACGTTTTTCATGGATACGAACGATGGCATCTCCTAAGAGGTGGGCAATAGAGATCTGTTCAATCTTATCAATCAAACGCTCTTCTGGTAGGTAGATAGTATCCAAAACAACCAATTTCTTAATAGCTGATTTTTGGATATTATCCATAGCTGGCCCTGAAAGAACTGGGTGCGTACAGCTTGCGTAAACTTCAACAGCACCTGCTTCAGCAAGAGCATCCGCCGCATGACAAATAGTTCCAGCTGTATCGATCATATCGTCAATCAAGATACAAGTCTTACCTTCGACCTTACCGATAATGTTCATCACTTCGCTAGTATTCATCTTGTCTACACTACGGCGTTTGTCAATAATCGCAATTGGAGTTTTCAAAAACTCTGCCAATTTACGAGCACGAGTCACCCCACCATGGTCTGGGCTGACAACCACGTAGTCAGAGCCAACCATGCCACGACGTTCAAAGTAGTCCGCAATCAATGGAGCGCCCATCAAGTGATCTACAGGAATATCAAAGAATCCCTGAATCTGCGCAGCGTGCAAATCAATCGTCAACAAACGATCCACTCCAGCCACTTCTAGCATATTGGCAACGAGTTTTGAAGTGATTGGCTCACGCGCTCTCGCTTTTCTATCCTGACGTGCATAACCATAGTAAGGCATGACAACGTTGACAGATTCTGCACTAGCCCGCTTCAATGCGTCCACCATAATCAAAATCTCAAGTAAATTATCATTTACAGGTGAACTAGTTGATTGTAGGATAAAGACGTGTTTTCCACGGATTGATTCTTCAATGTTGACCTGAATCTCCCCATCTGAAAATTGGCGAACAGTCGATTTCCCCAACTCTATCCCAATTTCTTGCGCCACACGCTCTGCCAATTCTCTATTAGAAGAAAGGGCAAACAGCTTTAAATCAGAAAAAGACATGATTTCCTCCGGTATTTATGTATCACTTGTTTTTACACAACATTTTCCATCTACCATTGTAGCGCTTTTTCCTTTATTTTTCAATCAAAAATAAAACAAGAGTAAACATTTATACCCTTGTTTTATACTATTTTATATTAGCTATATTAAACCTGAAAATCCTACATTTTAACAATCGATTTTATGCTAGGATGAGATTTTTTCGAGGCAAAGTTAGTATACTTCTCTCATACTTCCTGTATCCACATCATAGACAGCACCTGAAATAACCACATCATCAGGAATCAGTGGAGATTCTCGAAGCAATTGCATATCCTCTCTCACACTCTCTTCCACATCCTGGAATGGTAAAAAATCTTGATCAGACACATCGACTCCGAGCTCGTGTTTCAAATGTTCATGAAAACTTTCATTTTCAAAGGTTTGAGCTCCACAATCTGTATGGTGAAGCACCACAATCTCTCTTGTCCCCATTTGTTGCTGGGAAATCACCAGTGAACGAATCATGTCCTCAGTTACTCGACCACCCGCATTCCGCAAGATATGAGCATCCCCAAGGGCCAAACCTAGAGCTTGCGCAACGTGTAGACGTGAGTCCATACAGGTCACGATAGCTACTCTGGTTTTGGGTTTAAGTGGCAGATTTAACTGCCCATGTAGGGCAACATAAGCCTGATTGGCTTGCATAAACTGTTCAAAATACGACACGATTCCCTCCTGAAAAATTTGATAATCAAATATTTCTCCTATCTTATCATTTTTAAGAGGATTTGTCACGGATTATGCAAAGACCTTTTTCAAAACTTCTTGAATCGTTGTCACACCAATGACTTCAATTTCCTTGGGTGGAGTGATTCCTGTCAAGGAATTCTTGGGTACATAAATCTTGGTAAAGCCCAGTTTTGCCGCTTCATTTATGCGTTGTTCGATGCGATTCACGCGCCGAATTTCTCCGGTCAAGCCCAGTTCACCCACAAAACATTCCTGAGGATTGGTAGGCTTGTCCTTGTAACTAGAGGCAATAGCCACTGCAACGGCTAAGTCAATGGCAGGCTCATCCAATTTGACGCCACCAGCAGATTTGAGATAAGCATCCTGATTTTGCAAAAGAAGCCCTGCTCGTTTTTCCAAAACAGCCATAATCAGACTTGCACGATTGAAATCAAGTCCAGTCGTCGTACGCTTAGCATTTCCAAACATGGTTGGTGTTACCAAAGCCTGAACCTCCGCCAAAATCGGACGGGTCCCTTCCATGGTCACAACGATTGACGAGCCAGTAGCCCCATCCAAACGCTCCTCTAGGAAAACTTGACTCGGATTGAGTACCTCAACCAATCCACCCGACTGCATCTCAAAAATCCCAATCTCATTAGTGGAACCAAAACGGTTTTTGACTGCCCTCAAAATACGGAAGGTATGGTGGCGCTCCCCTTCAAAGTAAAGCACCGTATCCACCATATGCTCCAACATACGCGGACCTGCCAAGGTTCCTTCCTTAGTCACATGTCCTACGATAAAGATAGCAATGTTATTAGTCTTCGCCAACTGCATGA
This sequence comes from Streptococcus oralis, assembly GCF_021497885.1. Taxonomy (NCBI): domain Bacteria; kingdom Bacillati; phylum Bacillota; class Bacilli; order Lactobacillales; family Streptococcaceae; genus Streptococcus; species Streptococcus oralis. Next base: position 26,184 of record NZ_CP046523.1, on the reverse strand, counting down.
GTTCAGCCGTTACCTCACGCACCTGAGACACAGACCCCTGCACCCCTGAAATCTCAGGAGACATAATCGTCTGGATAGAGTCGATGATGAGAAAATCTGGTTGGATGCGCTCCACCTCAGATCGAACACTCTGCATATTGGTCTCTGCATAGAGATAAAACTCACTATCAATATCCCCCAAGCGCTCTGCTCGTAACTTAATCTGCTGGGCAGACTCCTCCCCACTGACATAGAGAACCGTACCCACTTGAGACAACTGGGTTGATACTTGTAAGAGAAGGGTTGATTTCCCAATCCCTGGATCCCCACCGATAAGGACGAGACTCCCTGGTACCACTCCCCCTCCAAGCACACGGTTGAATTCCTCCATCTCCGTCTTGGTTCGATTGACATTGATGGAAGTCACCTCAGCCAGTTTCATGGGCTTGGTTTTCTCACCTGTCAAGGACACACGCGCATTCTTGACCTCGGCAACCTCAACCTCTTCTACAAAAGAAGACCAAGACCCACAGTTAGGACAACGCCCTAGATATTTTGGGGAATTGTACCCACAATTTTGACATACAAATGTCGCTTTTTTCTTTGCGATGATAAACCTCTTTCTAAATCTCTATCTCACACTCTATCACTTGGCAAAAATCAATTTTTTCATTAGGTACAAACTGGCGCATGAGCATTCGATGAGCGACAACTACCACAGTCTGATGTTCTCGATACTTAGTCATGCATTCTAGAAAACGAGACTTCATCTCCGCAGCTGTCTCATATTGAATAGGGGCATTGGGGAGCAACTCTCCATTGTTTTCTAAAAACAGACATCTAGCTCTTTCAAAGTTTTCTATTCCTGCTTCATAGACCTGCCATTCGTGTAACATAGGCTCCACTCTCAAAGGAAGTCCAGTAGCACAAGATACATAAAAAGCCGTTTCTAAAGCTCTCGTTACTGCTGAAGTCACTAGTAGATTAGCCGATTGTAGCAAAGGATTTTGCCAAAGTTCCTGAGCTTGTTTTCTTCCCTTCTCAGATAAGGGGGCCAAATCCATCCCAAAACCTGTATAAGAACGTTCCTCTAACTCACGGTAATCTGGCTCCCCGTGACGTACAAAGATGATTTTCATCCTAGTGTCCTGTTGATCCAAAACCACCAGTCCGCACGCCGTCTGCCTCATCTCCGTCTGCGATTAAAAATGGTGCAAAGACAGCCTGAACCACACGTTCCCCAACTTCAAGAATCACTTCCTGATCAGTAATGTTTTTCATCTGCGCAAAAATATGTCCCTCATTTCCAGGATTTCCATAATAATCCCCATCAATAACGCCAACAGAGTTGATCAAGACCAGACCCTTCTTACGAGGATTTGAAGAACGGTCATAGAGATAGAGCACTTCTGTCGGCTGCATGTAAGCCTTGACACCAGTCGGAACGAGAACAATCTCTCCTGGAGCAATCACAGTGCGTTCCGCAACCTTTAAATCATAACCAGCTGCATGAGCTGTCTCACGCTTCGGTAGCAAATTTTCATCTGTAAAACTCGAAACCAATTCAAAACCACGAATTTTCATATTTTTCTCTTTTCTATAATCATTTATTCTAGGCTATTTTATCTTATTTATTCGAAAAAAGCACGAAAAAAGAGCACACAATTCACATCGCTTAGGGCTGCTGGATTCCTCCCCTGACCCGCTTCACGCAGAACTGTTGCTCCACTATTCATTATACCACATTCCCATCGGTTTTTAAAGAGAAATTATTTTTTCCGTCGATTTCGAAAAAAATCCTGCATAATCGCTGCACAGTCATCTTCCAAAATTCCCGTTTCTACCTCTACACGATGATTGAGACGCTCATCTGTCAAAATGTCGTACAAGCTCCCAGCTGCACCAAATTTCTGGTTTTTAGCCCCGTAAACTACGTTTGGAATACGGGCAAGCCCAATCGCACCACTACACATAACACAAGGCTCAATGGTCACAAAAAGCGTACAATCCAGCAGTCGCCAACTCTCTTCACTCACATTCGCATTCTCTATAGCCATGATTTCTGCATGCATGACCGCCCGTTGCAACTCCTCGCGCGCATTATGCCCCCTACCAATGATTTCTCCATCCTTGACAATCACACAACCAATTGGAATTTCATCGTGTTCTAAGGCAATCTCAGCCTCTCTCAAAGCCTCTCTCATAAAGGCTTCTTTTTCTTCAACTGTATAATTCATCGTTCTTCTCTTTTCCTGCTTATCAATTCTATCATTATAGCATGTTTTCCTAGACAAAAAAAGAGCTCTATAATATTTACACTGACTAACTTTAGATAGTATCAAATCGCTGGATTGTAGAAATAATGTTTTAAAAAGAGTATAATATTAACAAAATTGATAGAAAATCAGAAATCATGAACTTAAAATAATGGAGATAACTGACATAGAAAGTTCAAGAGATGAATATACTGATATTTATACAATAAACAATATGAAAGGGTAAATGATGAAATTAGAGTTATTACTGGATAAACCAAAATTTACCTTAATGTTTCCATATGAAAATCAATTTAATAGAGCAGGGGGACCATTCATGATATCTTTATCTGTTATGATTCTCTGGATTCTAAAGCATCTGATAGCTTATAATACCGATTTTACAGACAAGATTATTATAGCAATCGTACTGATTTATGCTCCACTTCTTCTATGGTTTATGGGGTATTATCTCTTCATAAATGGAGTAAAATTAGAAGTTCATAAAAACAATACTGTTCAGTATTATACCTATAGTAGCAGAGGCCTCAGCGTATTACATTATCAATTTAAACTTCAAGATATCGAACAAATAACCATTAAAAAACGTCCCTTTAATTGTGCAAAGTTAACCATGAAAATTAGAAATCCTATTTTTTTAGAAGGATATGAGAAAAATCTAAATAAGCTAATAAGTGTCAGTATCATCACAGATAAACTGAAAGCAGATGTTTTTATGCACGAAATGAACCAAATTCAAAATGACAAATCAGGAAACCAAATTATCAAATAAGCTAATTTACAAAAAATTTAATTTTATCTAACTTATAAATTCTAAAGAAAATAGTTCACTGAAGAAGCTGGGATCAAAAATCCCAACCTCATTTTTGCTTAGTTGTAAACCTATAATTTATTAGTAGATTGAACTGTTTGTTGGTATTTTAGAATTCAAAAAGCTACTTTTACCAAAACTTCTTTTCTCCATTCACAACATTAACCAATTTACTCAAACGTTGAAATCTTACAGATATAGGTTTACCAAATCGAGACTTAGTCTAGAGATTTCTATCCCACTGTTTTTTTCTTTATTTTAAAAAGTCAAGTAGAAGCCTATATAGGACTTATGAACTAAAAAAAGCCACCCAATGGGGTGACTTAGTAGGGAGATTATTATGAAAAAGAAAAGTTTAGGATATTTGTTACAACAAGTTAGGAGGTTTTCTTGTAACTATCTATAGTATACCCGCCCTCTCTTAAACTAATCTTAAAAATCTCTTACGACCAAACACTTTCTAAAATATTTGTTTGTTCACGACCAGGACCAACTGAGAAGGTAGAAATACGAACGCCAACCAATTCACTCACACGACGGACATAGTTACGCGCATTTTCAGGAAGATCTTCCAAATTACGGACTCCAGTGATGTCTTCTGACCAGCCTGGCAATTCTTCGTAGATAGGCTTGCAACGTTTTAATTGCTCAAGACTAGCTGGGTAGTGGTCGATACGTTGACCATCGAGATCATAAGCCACACAGATTTTCACAGTATCCAAACCGCTCAAAACATCAATAGAGTTCAACGAAAGATTGGTAATACCAGATACACGGCGGCTATGACGCATCACAACTGAGTCAAACCAACCCACACGACGTGGACGCCCAGTTGTCGTACCATACTCATGACCTACTTCACGAATGCGATCTCCCACTTCATCAAATAATTCAGTTGGGAAAGGTCCATCACCTACACGACTTGTGTAGGCTTTACATACACCTACAACCTTGTCAATCTTACTTGGACCAACACCAGACCCAATTGTCACACCACCAGCGACAGGGTTTGACGACGTAACAAATGGATAAGTACCTTGGTCGATGTCTAGCATGACACCTTGTGCACCTTCAAAAAGCACACGTTTGCCATTATCAAGCGCATCATTCAAGATAACAGATGTATCTGTCACATACTGCTTGATTTGTTGGCCATATTCATAGTATTCTTCAAAAATATCATCAATTGAAATAGGGGTGCTATCATATAATTTTTCAAACAGACGATTCTTTTCCGCCAGATTACGTTCTAAACGCTCACGAAAAATGTCTTTATCCAAAAGATCCGCAATACGAATTCCAACACGAGCAGCTTTGTCCATATATGCTGGACCGATTCCCTTGATTGTAGTACCAATCTTATTGTCACCCTTAGCCTCTTCTTGCAAGCGATCCAATTCAATATGGTAAGGCAAAATAACATGTGCACGATCAGAAATACGCAAGTTATCAGTTGTCACACCTTCACCATGAAGATAAGTCAACTCTTTCACAAGGGATTTCGGGTTTACAACCATCCCATTCCCGATAACAGAGATTTTTTCAGGGAAGAAAATTCCAGATGGAATCAAGTGCAACTTAAATTTCTTACCATCAATCACAATTGTGTGACCAGCATTATCACCACCTTGGTAACGAGCAATCACCTCTGCATTAGCTGAAAGAAAATCTGTAATTTTCCCTTTACCTTCATCGCCCCATTGGGTACCTACAACAACAACTGAAGTCATAATTTTGTCTGAGCCGCTAGGCTCTTCCTTTCTCATATACATGGCAGGAGTCTCACCCGCAATCATATCTTACAATTTATTATAAGAAAAAAAGACCATTTTATCAAGAAGAAACACTGGAAAAGATTTGGAATTTCTGCAAATTATAAAATTTGAAACCTTAAAAATTAAACAAAATCCTACAAAATATAAAATCAATACAGATTATTGTTCGTGATAAATGATATATGAACGTCACTAGTTTAGAGTAGTACCTTCTAGCAAGAATTTATCTAGATACAAGCGATAGGCCGTCTGAAAATGATATAAACAAAACTCTTTATCGCTTTTAATTCTAAATCTTATCAAATAATAAAGTAAAAAACGAAGATGAAGTGATTCCCACTCAGCAGAACTCTGGCATAAAGAAGCATATTCTTGTTCAACTAGTTTCAAAAAGACAAATGCTCGTTCATAAAATTTTTGAAGCATATAAAAAATCCCTTTCTTATTATTAACACTAGTCTAACAGAAAAACGAACTAAAAAAGCTTCAAATCCTATAAAAGAAGAATTTAAAGCTAAACGAACTAAAAATAAAATATAAAGGTAATTATAGATGCCAAAATTAAGTTTTGAATTTTGAGAAGTTTACTTCATTTATAAAATCATGACCACCCGTCAAACGGATGGTTTGCACCAGGGCTATAAGCCCAAATTACCAGCCAGCGCCTAAAGACGCTGGATAATTTCTTTAATCTTGAATATATTTCTTAATTGTGGCTTCATTAAGTCCCACTGTACTCACATAATAACCTTCTGCCCAAAAATGCCGGTTGCCAAACTTGTACTTGAGGTTGGCGTGTTTATCAAACATCATGAGTGCACTTTTGCCTTTTAAATAACCCATGAAACTTGAAACACTTATCCTTAGTGGAATACTTACTAACATATGTACATGATCAGGCATTAAGTGTCCTTAGATAATCTCAACACCTTTATAACTACATAATCGGTGGAATATTTCTCCCAAACTACTTTGATATTGATTATAAATGATTTTTCGTCTATACTTAGGGGTGAACACAATGTGATATTTACACATCCACTTTGTGTGTGATAAACTATGTGCCTTTTGTGCCATATTTTTCTCCTTTCGCTTTACAATTGGCTTGAACACCTTTATTGTATCGCGTTTGGAGTTTTTTTGGTATAACCTTCAACGCGCACTCGCATAGCGGGTGGTTTATTTGTCTCGCACCTGACGGAGCGAGACGGACTAATAGTCACATAATAAAAAAGAACACCAGTGGTGTTCTTTTTTATCTGACTCCGCCAGTAGGACTCGAACCTACGACATCATGATTAACAGTCATGCGCTACTACCAACTGAGCTATGGCGGATAAAAGCTAAGCGACTTCCATATCTCACAGGGGGCAACCCCCAACTACTTCCGGCGTTCTAGGGCTTAACTGCTGTGTTCGGCATGGGTACAGGTGTATCTCCTAGGCTATCGTCACTTAACTCTGAGTAATACCTACTCAAAATTGAATATCTATCAAATACCAAGAAAACCTTTCGCTTTCGTATCCTCAGTTACTTTGGATAAGTCCTCGAGCTATTAGTATTAGTCCGCTACATGTGTCACCACACTTCCACTTCTAACCTATCTACCTGATCATCTCTCAGGGCTCTTACTGATATATAATCATGGGAAATCTCATCTTGAGGTGGGTTTCACACTTAGATGCTTTCAGCGTTTATCCCGTCCCTACATAGCTACCCAGCGATGCCTTTGGCAAGACAACTGGTACACCAGCGGTAAGTCCACTCTGGTCCTCTCGTACTAGGAGCAGATCCTCTCAAATTTCCTACGCCCGCGACGGATAGGGACCGAACTGTCTCACGACGTTCTGAACCCAGCTCGCGTGCCGCTTTAATGGGCGAACAGCCCAACCCTTGGGACCGACTACAGCCCCAGGATGCGACGAGCCGACATCGAGGTGCCAAACCTCCCCGTCGATGTGAACTCTTGGGGGAGATAAGCCTGTTATCCCCAGGGTAGCTTTTATCCGTTGAGCGATGGCCCTTCCATGCGGAACCACCGGATCACTAAGCCCGACTTTCGTCCCTGCTCGAGTTGTAGCTCTCGCAGTCAAGCTCCCTTATACCTTTACACTCTGCGAATGATTTCCAACCATTCTGAGGGAACCTTTGGGCGCCTCCGTTACCTTTTAGGAGGCGACCGCCCCAGTCAAACTGCCCGTCAGACACTGTCTCCGATAGGGATAACCTATCCGGGTTAGAGTGGCCATAACACAAGGGTAGTATCCCAACAACGTCTCCTTCGAAACTGGCGTCCCGATCTCATAGACTCCTACCTATCCTGTACATGTGGTACAGACACTCAATATCAAACTGCAGTAAAGCTCCATGGGGTCTTTCCGTCCTGTCGCGGGTAACCTGCATCTTCACAGGTACTAAAATTTCACCGAGTCTCTCGTTGAGACAGTGCCCAAATCATTACGCCTTTCGTGCGGGTCGGAACTTACCCGACAAGGAATTTCGCTACCTTAGGACCGTTATAGTTACGGCCGCCGTTTACTGGGGCTTCAATTCATACCTTCGCGTTACCGCTAAGCACTCCTCTTAACCTTCCAGCACCGGGCAGGCGTCACCCCCTATACATCATCTTACGATTTAGCAGAGAGCTGTGTTTTTGATAAACAGTTGCTTGGGCCTATTCACTGCGGCTGACTTAAAGTCAGCACCCCTTCTCCCTAAGTTACGGGGTCATTTTGCCGAGTTCCTTAACGAGAGTTCTCTCGCTCACCTGAGGCTACTCGCCTCGACTACCTGTGTCGGTTTGCGGTACGGGTAGAGTATGTTTAACGCTAGAAGCTTTTCTTGGCAGTGTGACGTCACTAACTTCGCTACTAAACTTCGCTCCCCATCACAGCTCAATGTTATAGATATAAGCATTTGACTCATATCACACCTCACTGCTTAGACAGACACTTCCATTCGTCTGCTTTAGTTAGCCTACTGCGTCCCTCCATCACTACATACTCTAGTACAGGAATATCAACCTGTTGTCCATCGGATACACCTTTCGGTCTCTCCTTAGGTCCCGACTAACCCAGGGCGGACGAGCCTTCCCCTGGAAACCTTAGTCTTACGGTGGACAGGATTCTCACCTGTCTTTCGCTACTCATACCGGCATTCTCACTTCTATGCGTTCCAGCACTCCTCACGGTACACCTTCATCACACATAGAACGCTCTCCTACCATACCTATAAAGGTATCCACAGCTTCGGTAAATTGTTTTAGCCCCGGTACATTTTCGGCGCAGGGTCACTCGACTAGTGAGCTATTACGCACTCTTTGAATGAATAGCTGCTTCTAAGCTAACATCCTAGTTGTCTGTGCAACCCCACATCCTTTTCCACTTAACAATTATTTTGGGACCTTAGCTGGTGGTCTGGGCTGTTTCCCTTTCGACTACGGATCTTAGCACTCGCAGTCTGACTGCCGACCATAATTCTTTGGCATTCGGAGTTTATCTGAGATTGGTAATCCGGGATGGACCCCTCACCCAAACAGTGCTCTACCTCCAAGAATCTCTAATGTCGACGCTAGCCCTAAAGCTATTTCGGAGAGAACCAGCTATCTCCAAGTTCGTTTGGAATTTCTCCGCTACCCACAAGTCATCCAAGCACTTTTCAACGTGCCCTGGTTCGGTCCTCCAGTGCGTCTTACCGCACCTTCAACCTGCTCATGGGTAGGTCACATGGTTTCGGGTCTACGACATGATACTAATGCGCCCTATTCAGACTCGGTTTCCCTGCGGCTCCGTCTCTTCAACTTAACCTCGCATCATATCGTAACTCGCCGGTTCATTCTACAAAAGGCACGCTCTCACCCATTAACGGGCTCGAACTTGTTGTAGGCACACGGTTTCAGGTTCTATTTCACTCCCCTCCCGGGGTGCTTTTCACCTTTCCCTCACGGTACTGGTTCACTATCGGTCACTAGGGAGTATTTAGGGTTGGGAGATGGTCCTCCCAGATTCCGACGGGATTTCTCGTGTCCCGCCGTACTCAGGATACTGCTAGGTACAAAGACTATTTTAAATACGAGGCTATTACTCTCTTTGGCTGATCTTCCCAAATCATTCTTCTATAATCTTTGAGTCCACATTGCAGTCCTACAACCCCGAAGAGTAAACTCTTCGGTTTGCCCTCCTGCCGTTTCGCTCGCCGCTACTAAGGCAATCGCTTTTGCTTTCTCTTCCTGCAGCTACTTAGATGTTTCAGTTCACTGCGTCTTCCTCCTCATATCCTTAACAGATATGGGTAACAGGTAGTACCTGTTGGGTTCCCCCATTCGGAAATCCCTGGATCATCGCTCACTTACAGCTACCCAAGGCATATCGTCGTTTGTCACGTCCTTCTTCGGCTCCTAGTGCCAAGGCATCCACCGTGCGCCCTTATTAACTTAACCTTATTTTTGACCTTTCAGTCATAAACTCTTTTAATACTACAGCGTTTCGGTTTATTTTCTTGTTACTATTTGATATAGATATTCAATTTTCAATGTGCATTACTTGGTGATCTCTCACCAATGGAGCCTAGCGGGATCGAACCGCTGACCTCCTGCGTGCAAAGCAGGCGCTCTCCCAGCTGAGCTAAGGCCCCACAAGACCTCTCAAGACTAAACAAGACCAATGCGCAGTTCCTTATCCTTAGAAAGGAGGTGATCCAGCCGCACCTTCCGATACGGCTACCTTGTTACGACTTCACCCCAATCATCTATCCCACCTTAGGCGGCTGGCTCCTAAAAGGTTACCTCACCGACTTCGGGTGTTACAAACTCTCGTGGTGTGACGGGCGGTGTGTACAAGGCCCGGGAACGTATTCACCGCGGCGTGCTGATCCGCGATTACTAGCGATTCCGACTTCATGTAGGCGAGTTGCAGCCTACAATCCGAACTGAGACTGGCTTTAAGAGATTAGCTTGCCGTCACCGACTTGCGACTCGTTGTACCAGCCATTGTAGCACGTGTGTAGCCCAGGTCATAAGGGGCATGATGATTTGACGTCATCCCCACCTTCCTCCGGTTTATTACCGGCAGTCTCGCTAGAGTGCCCAACTAAATGATGGCAACTAACAATAGGGGTTGCGCTCGTTGCGGGACTTAACCCAACATCTCACGACACGAGCTGACGACAACCATGCACCACCTGTCACCTCTGTCCCGAAGGAAAACTCTATCTCTAGAGCGGTCAGAGGGATGTCAAGACCTGGTAAGGTTCTTCGCGTTGCTTCGAATTAAACCACATGCTCCACCGCTTGTGCGGGCCCCCGTCAATTCCTTTGAGTTTCAACCTTGCGGTCGTACTCCCCAGGCGGAGTGCTTAATGCGTTAGCTGCGGCACTAAACCCCGGAAAGGGTCTAACACCTAGCACTCATCGTTTACGGCGTGGACTACCAGGGTATCTAATCCTGTTTGCTCCCCACGCTTTCGAGCCTCAGCGTCAGTTACAAGCCAGAGAGCCGCTTTCGCCACCGGTGTTCCTCCATATATCTACGCATTTCACCGCTACACATGGAATTCCACTCTCCCCTCTTGCACTCAAGTTAAACAGTTTCCAAAGCGTACTATGGTTAAGCCACAGCCTTTAACTTCAGACTTATCTAACCGCCTGCGCTCGCTTTACGCCCAATAAATCCGGACAACGCTCGGGACCTACGTATTACCGCGGCTGCTGGCACGTAGTTAGCCGTCCCTTTCTGGTAAGATACCGTCACAGTGTGAACTTTCCACTCTCACACTCGTTCTTCTCTTACAACAGAGCTTTACGATCCGAAAACCTTCTTCACTCACGCGGCGTTGCTCGGTCAGACTTCCGTCCATTGCCGAAGATTCCCTACTGCTGCCTCCCGTAGGAGTCTGGGCCGTGTCTCAGTCCCAGTGTGGCCGATCACCCTCTCAGGTCGGCTATGTATCGTCGCCTTGGTGAGCCGTTACCCCACCAACTAGCTAATACAACGCAGGTCCATCTGGTAGTGATGCAATTGCACCTTTCAAACAGTTATCATGCAATAACTGCTATTATGCGGTATTAGCTATCGTTTCCAATAGTTATCCCCCGCTACCAGGCAGGTTACCTACGCGTTACTCACCCGTTCGCAACTCATCCAGAGAAGCAAGCTCCTCCTTCAGCGTTCTACTTGCATGTATTAGGCACGCCGCCAGCGTTCGTCCTGAGCCAGGATCAAACTCTCATTAAAAGTTTGAGTTCTCACTCATTTCTGTCACTGACAGATTTATTGTTTTTTCATTGTTCAGTACTACAACGTCAGTTGTAGCGCCCTGCACATTGGTTCGTCTTGTTCAGTTTTCAAAGGTCTTTGTCACTCAATCTCTCTCAAGCGACAACTATATTAGTATATCACAGCTGTCGACCTATGTCAACACTTTTTTGAAACTTTTTTGAACTTTTTTCATCAAGTGTTCCATCCGCAACATACCATAGTCCGTACGGGATTCGAACCCGTGTTACCGCCGTGAAAAGGCGGTGTCTTAACCCCTTGACCAACGGACCTTGAGTTTTTCAACTCTTTCTATTATACCTACTTTTTCCTCTTTGTCAAGATCTTTTTTGACTATCTTCAGTTTATCTAAAATCACTCAATACCACTCTTAATTCTCCTAGAAGTGCCTTACGTCCTTTGAAACATTCTCCTCCCATCAGACGTTCTAGTTGTTCTTGTTTTTCTTTCCCCTGACTTGCCTTGTAATTCTTTAGAAGCTCATGAAAGAGATAATAATCATCCAGTCTCAGGCCTTTTTCTCCTAGGCGATGGCTGATTTCGCTTACCTCTTCATAGGGTTCTTTATCGAAACGGCGCTTATGACTTTCCTGTTTGCGGATGTAGTCTAGGATGCGATTGCGGAATTTGGTTTTAAAGCAGACATATAGTCGGCGACGTTCACCAACTAGTAACTCTGGATGGTGACTGACCAGCTCATACAGGCACATCATCCCCTCCTGGTCCCAGTCCTCTTTCTCCCACAGATGTAAATGGTATTCTTTGCGGCACTTATGGACAATCCCCTTACTTTCTTCGTATAGTTCTTTCAGATTCATAGACCTCTCCTTTCTGCATTTAGTTTAGCAAAATGCGCGAGCCCCTGAGTCTACTTTCTCTATTCTATACTTCTTCCTCCCTCAACGGCACATAAAAAGAGAGGCACTGCCTCTCTGGGGTTATTTTTCTTCACTCATTTTTGATTTTACTTCATCATAAGATAGGGCATGGGATTCCTCTTCTACAGTCTCAGGCATTTTTCCTGTTTCGTAAAGAGATTTAATTTGTGTACTATCCAATGTTTCGTATTTCAACAATGCTTCTGCAATCAACTTGTGGGTTTCACGATTTGATTGAATAATTTCAGCTGCTTTGTTTCGTGCCTCATTCAATAATGAACGAACTTCCTCATCAATCTCATAGGCTGTTTGTTCTGAAATTGATTTTTGAGGACTTTGTGCACCAAACATAGCATGGTTACCTTCGTATTGGACTGGGCCAAGTTTTTCACTCATACCATATTCAGTGACCATCGCACGCGCCATCTGAGTAGCTTGTTCAAAGTCATTTGAAGCTCCTGTCGTTTGGACATTAAAGATAATCTCTTCAGCTACACGACCACCCATGAGACCAGCCAATTGCTCTTTCATATCTTCTTTGGAAAGAAGCATTTGGTCTTCTTTAGGAAGTGCAATCATGTATCCGCCTGCACGTCCACGTGGCACGATGGTCACTTTATGAACAACACGAGCATTTGACAAGACTAAACCAACAATTGTATGTCCAGCCTCGTGGTAGGCAACCAATTCACGTTCTCTTTGTGATACTGTTTTATCTTTCTTAGATGGTCCAGCAATCACTCTGTCCTCTGCCTCATCAATATCTGAAGCATCAATGACTGCCTTGTTGCGACGGGCAGCAACTAAGGCCGCCTCATTTAGAACATTTTCCAAGTCAGCACCAACAAAACCTGGAGTTTGTTGGGCAACTAATTTCAAATCAACATCTTCTGCTAGAGGTTTATTTTTAGCGTGAACTTTCAAGATTGCTTCACGACCTTTAACATCAGGACGACCAACCAAGACTTTTCTATCAAAACGTCCCGGGCGTAGTAGAGCAGGATCAAGGACATCTGAACGGTTTGTTGCAGCGATGACGATAATTCCTTCATTTCCCTCAAAACCATCCATTTCAATTAAGAGTTGGTTCAAGGTTTGCTCACGTTCATCATTTCCTCCGCCGAGTCCGACACCACGTTGGCGACCAACAGCATCAATTTCATCGATAAAGATAATGGCTGGTGCTGCTTTTTTTGCATCCTCAAAAAGAGAACGAACACGGCTTGCACCAACTCCGACAAACATTTCTACAAAGTCAGATCCTGAGATGCTAAAGAATGGAACTCCTGCTTCTCCAGCAACTGCCTTAGCAAGTAAGGTTTTACCTGTCCCGGGAGGCCCCTCCAAAAGAACACCCGCAGGAATACGCGCACCAAGCTTTGTAAATCGTTTTGGATCTTTTAGGAATTCAACAACTTCGACTAATTCTTGTTTTTCTTCCTCGGCACCTGCAACATCTGAGAATCGTACCTTGATATCTTCTTTGTTAGCAGCCTTGGCCTTGCTACGTCCAAAACTCATTGGATTTCTACTATTATTTCCTCCCATATTTCCCATCATAGAGAATAGGAAGAAGAAGAGAATAGCAAATGGCACAACAGAGACAAGGATATTGATCCACATACCGCTTGAACTCTCATGCTTGACTGTTACTTCTGCCTGGTGTTCAGAAGCAAGTTTTTGCAATTCTGCAACTGTTGAATCCGATGGAAGAATGGTACTTGAGAATCTTTCTACTTTTGTGGCAGCAGGAGTGAAAAATTGAATCCCTGTTTCTTCTTTACTAGTCTTAGGATTTTTATAAACACCAGACACCTCAATGATACTACCATTTGGCTGATAGGTCAATTCTTTTACATTGTCGGCTGTAATTTCTTTTACCAATTCTGTATAGTTAATTTTTTCACTTTTTCCAGCAGCATTTCCAGAGTAAAAATACTGGAACCCTGTTACAAGGAAGAAGATAATTAACAAGTATAGAAATGGATTTCTAACTAAACCATTATTTTGTTTTTTCATTAAAGATAGATCTTTCTAATTTGAATAAACTTCCTCTTTCAACACTCCAACATAAGGAAGATTACGATAATTTTCTTTGTAGTCCAAACCATATCCTACTACAAACTCATTTGGAATAGTAAAGCAAGTATAATCCGCTTCAATTTCAACAACACGTCCCTCTGGTTTGTCCAACAAAGTCGCAATTTTAACCGAAGCTGCCTCTCTTGCAATAAACATATCTTTCAAATTCTTCAAAGTTTGACCTGTATCGATGATATCTTCTACAAATAGAATATGTCTTCCTTTGATATCTTGAGTCACGTCTTGCTTGATATTGATGACACCACTACTTGCTGTTCCACCATGGTAACTAGATACCATCATGAAGTCCATCTCAATATGTGTATCAATATGTTTGACCAATTCAGCCATAAAAGGAATTGATCCTTTCAAAATTCCAACAAGAATTGGATTTTTCCCCTCATATTCTTTTGTTAGTTGCGCACCTAGCTTTTTAGCTGCTTCTGTAATTTCATCATGTGAAACGAGGATTTTTTTAATATCGTGTTCTAACATCTTTTTACCTATCTATTTTTTCTATATAAAGTACAGTGTTCATTATATCATTTTTCGTGTTTTTACTCAAATCACTGATAGCAATTCCTAAAATTGAGACAATTTCTCCCAATTGCTCAATAATAGGGGTTGTTTTTCGTTTTTCAATAGAGATTTTCAAATCTATAAATAAACGTCTCAGTTTCTTTCGATGACCATTTAGGATAATAACATCGCCAGGTTTTCGACATCTAATATGTACAGATGTTTCCCGTGAAACCGTTACTTTTTGAACAAAATCCCCTTCAATAGGGATGCCAAAGGAAAATAAATAGCCCATATATCGAACTTGATTTTGATAGTGTAACACAAGTTCATCTTCCTTTTCATCAGCCTGAGGACTGATTTTGCAAACTCGAAAATATTGATACTCTTTTATCAATTTATAGCCATTTTTAAGAGAATGACGATACTGGCTTCTAGTTGCTAAAATCTGTCGAACTTCAGCAAACTGAGCCTTTGTCAGATTTAAGTCTGGAAATTGATTGAGATAGTTCTGGAGTAAAACCCCTTGAGTTTGTTGTGAGAATGAAAAGAGCTCATTCAAATCTTCCACATCAATCTGTTTAGAAAGCTCCGTTATTGTTGCTTGGTAATCTGAAATTTCCCTTCCTAAATCTAAAAGGGCGGATTTAAGACGAGGATTTTCTTTTTCAAGTTCTGGTAAATACCTATTTCGAATACGATTGCGAAAATAGGCATTTTCCTGATTTGTTTGATCTTCAAAATGAACAATTGGTGGAAAATCCTTTTTATGAAAAGGCAACAAGGGACGGAGGATTTCAATTCCATCAACTACTTGACTTTCTTTTATTCCTGTTAAATGACCTAGTCTACTTCCGCGAATCAAGCGCATCAAAATCGTTTCAACCTGATCATCTGCATGGTGGGCAGTAACCAAGGCTGTCGCTCCAACCTCTTTCATGATTTTTCTAAAAAAATCATAGCGAAACTCTCGAGCACGCGCTTCTGAAAAGTCTCCTGAAAAACTTGTGATATAAATAGGAAGTCCAGCCGCATCAGCTAACTTCCTTAGTTCATTTTCCTCCCAGTCAGACTCCCTTCTTTGCTTATGGTTGACATGTGCTAAAATCAACTCAATTCCCAACTCTTTTTGATAAGTGGACAATAGATGGAATAAAAACATTGAATCTAATCCGCCAGACAGAGCTAACACGATTTTAGAATGTTTTTTGAAATACTCTTTTCTGAGAAAATGATTTAAAAAATCCCGGTCCCTCATTTTAGAACCTCATAGACATCCTTGGCTATCTTAGCAATGGTGTCATAATCAGAATTTTTGGTGAAAATGGAAAGAACGAAAGGAGAGTCTGTATAGACAATGGCAGTATCATGTTTGAACTCGTCGGCATCTCCAATTTTATGAGCTACCTTAACCGAAACACCTTTCGCAATTCGTTGGTTATCAAAATTCGTCTTACTTAGAGACTCTAGTACAAAGCCATTCTGATTATAAATAGCTTCCATGACCTTTCCAGCCATTTTTGAAGAAGTTAATTTATCATTCACATCCCAATCTTCACCCATAATGGTGGACATTTTTTCTTTAAAAGCCCCGTCAGATTGATTGGTCACATAATAACCTAAAATATTATGAGCAACATTGTCAGACTCTTCTGTTATCTTGGTAATTAACTGTTGGAGACTGTAATCTTTGTTGTCTCCTGTTTTAGGTAAACTACCACTACCTTCTGGTTTATAGGATCCGGGAAAGCTATTTACCTCTGGGATATACTTGAAGCTACTGTCTAGCGTATATTCCCCTTGATTTATCTTATCTTGAGCATAATAAAGGTAAGTCAGTTTCAAGATGCTGGCCGAATAGAGTTTGCTGTCTTCATTCACCCCAGCTTCTTTTCCTGTACTCAGCTGTTTAACATAAATAGAATAATTTTCATTCTGATAGTTGTTTGACAAGACTTCTTGAACCTTCTGGATGCGATTGTCTTCTTCTGAGACGAACTCTTTGGATACCCACCCAACTTGATCAATATGAAGAAATTCTTGTCCCTCAGCAAAGAGGGTTCTATCTACTGTTACGCGTTGATAGGGAGAGAGGGATGAAGAAATTTCTTTAGCACCATAAGGACTGTTATAAATAACAAACCCCGGTTCCAACCATACTTGTCTATTTTGAGTTTGAACTTGACTTTGATCATAGATTAAACGCTTATCTGCAAGGATAAACTGATGATTGTTTAATTTAAAAACAGGAATACCTTGTCTATTCAAACGCCATTCTACGATTTTAAAGGTGGTTCTAGGAGTCAATTTTCCAGACTCCTTAACAAGATCTTCATTAGCATAAATAGCTGTCTCTCCATATACCATTGGGGATTCCAGAGTTTCTTTATAGTAGAATCCATGATCAGACTCAGTTAGATAATAAATTTCTTGTGAAGAGTAAGGAAGCTGTTTTTCTGTGCTAACTACTCTTGAAGTTATGATAAAAACAGATAGTAGCGATAACACTACTAAGAACTTACGCATTCTTCCCTTCCCTTTCTTCTTGTACTCGTAATAAATGATTCTTAGTTGCTAATTCCTCTAATTTTTCATCTGATAAACTTAAAAACTGCTCAACAACTTCTAATAAATTTTCCATGACATTACCTCGGAAGCAAATCAGGAATTGTATAAATTGCTTCTCGTTTCTTTGAGTAATAGTACTTGGCGCGTGCATATTTTGCTACATAGTCTTCATCTTTCAACTTTGCAGCAAAAGCAGATTCCTTATCCTTTTCATCACTAAGAGTTTGGTACTGCTCTTTCAACTCTGTCAATTGCTGGCGGCGTTGCAGTAACTGATTATAGCTTTGAGCCAAGTTATAAGTTGGTAAAATAAACAACAAAATCATCAAAATAAGGATCCAACCCATAAAACGATTTCGTTTTTGTCTCTCCTTCATCAGGTAACGACGACGTTGATGTTCATTTTGAATAAAAGGATTGTTCATCTGTACAATATTTTTAGACATTTTCTTCTACCCGTGTTTCACTGAGAATTTCGTACATGCCTGCTGCATCTTCTTTTTTTGTACTATCTTTCATCTCTAGTACTTTAACAAGCAACAACTTATTTCCAAAGCGAATTTCAACTTGGTCATCAACTTTTAAATCCGTTGAACTTTTGGCCAAGATTCCGTTCACCTTGATTCTACCTTTATCTGCTACTTCCTTTGCGACTGTGCGGCGCTTAATAATTCGTGATACTTTTAAATACTTGTCTAATCTCATTTTTATTACCTCAAATTATTATTGTACCATTTTTATCCTTTTTATAGAAGAAAAATGTCAGATGAGATTTGCTTCCTTTGATTCTTTTATCTCTAATAAACTTTCTCCAAAGATCAGCAGACCTTCTAAAATTTCATAATCCTTCTTGTTTCGGACATCAAATACGACTTCCATTAATCCTCTATTCTCAGCTATAGCTGCCTTTAAGTTCGTTGCAGATAAGGCTTTAAAATAATCTTGAGCCAAGAACAGTCGTTGAGTAATTTTTTCAAATTGAACTGTAATCTTATTTTCTTTTCTCTCCACACGTTCTACAAATACCTTGTCCAAGTAAGATTTGACCAAACCAATCTCTAAAAGATAGGCCACTACGTCTGGATATTCTCCAAAGCGATCCATCAATTCTTCTTGTAATTCTTCATAGTTGACACGGTTGTCAATTTGACGAATTTTCTTGTAAATCTCAATTTTATGTCGTTGGTCAGAAATATAAGTATCAGGAAGATAGGCATCGATTTGTAAAATCAACTCAGCATTTCCTTTGGTTCTTGTGTTCCCATTACCGTTACGTTTAGCGATAGCTTCCTCTAGTAACTGAGAATACAATTCAAAACCAACAGAATCAATGAAACCTGATTGGGATTTTCCTAGGAGATTTCCTGCTCCACGAATCGAAAGATCTCGCATAGCAATCTTAAATCCTGATCCCAATTCTGTAAACCCTTTGATTGCTTCTAATCTCTTCTCAGAGACTTCACTGATTGATTTTTCTGGACGATACATGAGATAGGCATAGGCAATGCGATTACTACGACCAACTCTTCCTCTTAATTGATACAAGGTTGATAAGCCCATATGATCTGCATTTTCGATAAATAAGGTATTTGCGTTTGGAATGTCAACTCCTGTTTCAATTATGGTAGTTGTCACCAAAATATCATATTGTCCTTCAATAAAGTCCAGTAGAGTATTTTCTAACTGAATTTCACTCATTTGTCCATGAACATACCCAATCGAAGCCTCTGGAATCAACTTCTGTAATTCTGAAACCTTCTGGTCAATCGTGTCAACTTTGTTGTAAAGATAGTAAACTTGACCTCCACGCTCCATTTCACGCAAGACAGCATCACGAATCACACTATCATTCTTTTCCAAAACATAGGTTTGAACAGGATAGCGATTGGTTGGAGGAGTTTCAATAACAGACAAATCTCGGATTCCCAGCATAGACATATGAAGGGTACGAGGGATTGGCGTAGCTGTCAAGGTTAGGACATCCACTTGTTTCTTTAACTCTTTCAAAGTTTCCTTATGCTTGACACCAAATCGTTGTTCCTCATCAATAATCATCAACCCCAAATCTGAAAACACAACATCTTTTGACAAAACACGATGCGTTCCAATCAAAATATCAACTTGACCATTTTTTAATTTTTCAAGTGTCTCTGCCTGCTCTTTTTTACTTCTAAAACGACTCAACACATCAATATTAACTGCAAAATTTTGGAATCGTTCCTTAAAATTCGTATAGTGTTGTTGTGCTAAAACCGTCGTCGGAACTAGAACGACAACCTGTTTGTGATCATTGACAGCCTTAAATGCTGCACGCATTGCAACCTCAGTCTTCCCAAAACCAACATCCCCAACCAAAAGTCGATCCATGGGATGAGAATCCTGCATATCTCTCTTAATTTCCTCAATACTACGAAGTTGATCATCCGTTTCAACATAAGGGAAAGCATCATCAAAAGCATGTTGCTCTTCATCATCATCTGAGAAAGCAAACCCCTTCAACTGACTACGCTCAGAATACAGTTTGATTAAATCGTCAGCTATATCCTCTACCTGGTTCTTAACTTTTTGCTTGGCCTTTTTGAAATGACCATCATTTAATTTATTTAGTTTAGGAGGTTTCCCATCACTTGAAACATATTTTGACAGCAATTGAATCTGCTCTACTGGGATGGAGATTTGATCCCCATTTTGATATTGAACACTGACATAATCACGGTGAATGCCTTTGATTTCAATTGTTTCGATTCCTAGATATTGACCAATTCCATGGATATGGTGAACAACGTAGTCCCCTTTTTCAAGTTCATTATAATCTTTTAATCGCTCTGCGTTTGAAGCATATTGTCTTCGAAAACGACGTTTTAATTTCTTTTGAAAAATCTCATGTTCAGTAATGAAGAGAATTTTTTCATCTACAAAATGAAAACCATGTCTTAGATTACCCTCAATCAGGTTTACAGATTCTTTACAGATACTTGACTTATCTTTGGAATCCAATTTGACCTGGTATTCCTCTAAAACATCCTCCAATGTTTTACTTCCCATTGAATTGCTAGACTGCAAAACAATGGTGTAGTCCATTTTTTTGTATCGCTCAATCTCTTCTTTAAGAAAAGAAAACTGATTGAAAAACTCTTGCATGGGGTATTGATTAAATTGATAAATGTGATCAAACTTGAGGTTTCCTAAGCCCTTTTGCAGATTAGAGAAAAAGGTAACTGGACTTTGTTTTTTATAGGTTTGCTCTGTTTCTGCAAAATAATGCATACCAGAAAATGCTTTACTATTCTGTAAATCTTCTGTAAAGTATTGTGCTAATTCTCTTTCAAAGGTTTCATACTGATTCATCAATTTTTGATAGTCATCAAAGAATACTGGCGTATCTTTTTCATTATAATCAAATACAGTCCATGTTTTATCATAACATAAGGACAAAAATTTTCGACTATCTGAATGTGTTTGTCTTTGATGAAAACTTGACAAAATTTCTTCCAAGTATGATTTTAAAATTGGTGATAAGGTCTTCGAAATTTGCTTTTCTAAAGCTGACTGACCTCGTAAATAGTCACTTTCTTTTAAAAGCATATCACTAGCTGGAAAGATTGTGAGTTCTGTCTGATTTTCTTTTGATAATTGTGTTTCTACTTCAAAAGTTCGGATTCCATCTACTTCATCGCCAAAAAACTCGATTCGGAAAGGTTCTAACTGAGACATCTCAAAAATATCTAAAATGTCTCCTCGAATACTAAACTCACCTTGTGTCTGTACTTGAGTAACTTTTTGATATCCAATTTCCTTTAACCAGTGAAGTAGCTCATGTTGGTCATATTCTTCGCCAACCGCAATTTTTATAGTACTTTCTTTAAATCTAGTCGGAGAGGGTAAAATTAACCGACTCGCTGCGATATTACAAACTAAAATCCCTTTCTTAGATGGATCACTCAAAAAACGCAAGGCCTCAGCCCGCGAAATGATTTTTTCTTGCGAAGACATCAAAAACTCTACCATAGGAGAGTCATCTACCAAAAAAGGATAGACAAGTTCCTCTCCTAAGAGAGAAAGAAGATCACTGATAATTCGTTCTGCTTCTCCATAAGTCGAGGTCAGTAACACAACCTTATTTTCTTTTTTTAGACTACTTGCAATTGCAAGAGCCTTGGTAGAAGTTGACAGACCTAGTATTAGTTGTCTTTTCTTATCTGTCAGATTTTGATGCCATTTTTTTATCTGGTCATTTTCTGAGAATAAATCTAATAAAGTCACCATTTATCCATTATACCTCTGCATCGTTTTCTCAAAGTTTTTCTCTTGTAAATAGTAGTTTACAGCTTCGTCAACTTTGTCAATAGACTGTAAAATACCTACATAGTCATCCTGATCAAACTTACTTAAAACATGGTGAACCAGTGAAATACCTTTTTTAGGTCTGCCAATACCTATTTTAACACGGTTAAAGACCTGAGTACCTATATGTTGAATAATAGACTTAATACCATTATGACCACCAGCTGACCCCTTTGCTCTTAAACGAATTTTCCCAACTTCCATGTCAAGGTCGTCGTAAATAACGAGTAAATCTTCAATATCCAAACCATAGTAAGTCAATAAAGCATGAACAGCTTTCCCGCTTTCATTCATAAAGGTCGTTGGTTTGACAAGATAAATTTTTTCGCCATTAAGGAAAAAAGATGCTAGGTCAGCTTGAAATATCTTGTCATGTGTAAAGGTGACATTTTGTTTTTTAGCCAATTGGTCAATCAACATAAATCCAACATTGTGCTTGGTTTCAAAATATTTATCCCCTGGATTTCCTAATCCAACAAGTAATTTAGTCATTTATTTTCCTTTCAAAAGCCAAAAGGGTTGGAATTTTTTTCCAACCTAATTGACACTATTGGTTAAATATCTTTAGACATTAAAGCGGAATTCCATGATATCGCCATCTTGAACGATATATTCTTTTCCTTCTTCACGCAAGCGCCCAGCTTCTTTTACAGCCTTTTCAGATCCATATTTCACTAGATCCTCATATGACATGGTTACTGCACGAATAAAACCTTTTTCAAAGTCTGAGTGAATAATACCAGCTGCTTGAGGAGCTTTCATACCACGCTTAAAAGTCCAAGCGCGAACTTCTTTTTCACCAGCTGTGAAGTAAGTTCCGAGTCCAAGCAAGTGGTAAGCTGCACGAGTCAACTTGTCAACGCCTGATTCAGTCAACCCAAGTGCTTCAAGAAATTCTTGCTTATCTTCATCATCTAACTCGGAAATTTCTTCCTCAGCACGCGCGGAAATAACTACCACCTCAGCATTTTCTGTCGCTGCAAATTCTCGAATTTGTTTAACATAGTCGATAGAATCTGGATCTGAAACTACATCCTCATCCACATTGGCAACATAAAGAACTGGTTTAGTGGTCAAAAGGAAGAGACCTTTAACAACCTTTTGTTCTTCATCTGTAAATTCAATGGTACGTGCTGATTTTCCATCTTCAAGAACAGGTTTAATCTTTTGAAGAACGTTAAACTCTGCTACTGATTCTTTATCTTTTTGCGTACGTGCCATCTTTTCTACACGCGCATAGCGTTTATTGACTGATTCTAAGTCAGCAAGAATCAACTCCAGGTTAATGGTATCAATATCTGCAAGTGGATCCACAAAGGCGTCTTCACGTCCTTGCTCGCGCATCACATTTTCATCATCAAATGCACGCACAACATGAACAATCGCGTCTACTTCACGGATATTGGCCAAGAATTTATTACCCAACCCTTCTCCTTTTGAAGCTCCTTTTACAATCCCTGCAATATCTGTAAATTCAAAGGTTGTCGGGACTGTCTTTTTAGGTGTGATCATTTCAGTTAGTTTTTGTAGGCGTTCATCTGGAACTTCTACCATCCCAACATTTGGATCAATAGTCGCAAATGGGTAGTTTGCTGCCTCTGCTCCTGCTTTTGTAATTGCATTAAAAAGGGTTGATTTACCAACGTTTGGCAAACCAACGATACCTGCTGTTAAAGCCATAGTTTCTCATTCTCCGTTCTCATTTCAATCCCTAACATTATAACACAAAAAGGGAAAACTTGCTAACCCTCTAACTAAGGGTTCTTAGTCAATAATCTTATTCATTTTTCGTTCAAAATCATAGCGACTCATCATGACAAGGTGGTCACAATTGCTACATTTGATTTTGATATCTGCCCCTACGCGTGTAATTTCCCAACGATTAGCTTTTTTTCCTGTTGATTTAATGGTGCAAGCATGTGTTTTTTTCATCTCAACAAAATTTCCAACTTGATACATACTACTCTCCTTTTCTTTTTTGATTATATCATAAAAGAGGCGAGCCAGGCTCAACCTCTTTAACTTAATTTGTACGAACTGGTGTGATGAGCTGCATGAAGTCTTCGTCAGTATCTGCTGGCACAAGAGTAAATGGACGAACAGCTGAGATAAAGCTAATAGTTACCTTTTCGCTATTTAAAGCCTTGAGAGAATCAATCAAGTAAGTTGGGTTGAAACTAATAGTTAAATCATCACCAGTCACCTGCTCCGTATCGATTTCTTCGTTTACTTTACCAACTTCTGGAGAGTGAACATGGGCGCTAACAACTCCACATTTAATTTCAAGCTTCACAGTACCATTTTGAGTCGCACTTGATAAGAGGCGAGCACGCTCCATTGACTGGCGTAAATTTACCACGTCAAAAGTAATTGTAGTATTAAAGTCTGTTGGAATCAAACGATCTGTATCAGGATAGTTTCCTTCTAGGAGACGAGTGTAGAAGCTAATATTTTCGCTTCTAAAGAGGATTTGATTATTTGCAAAGAAAATCTCCACAGTTTCAATATCATCCGTAAATACAGCTGAAAATTCGCGTAGAGAGCGACTAGGAATTACCACATCGAAATCATCGCCATTTTTTTTAAGAGTCAATTTTTTCTGGCTAAGGCGATGAGAGTCTGTTGCAACTGTTTTTAGTTCCTTGTGTTGGCTCAATACAAAATGAACACCTGTTAAAATTGGACGACTTTCTTGCGTACTTGCAGCAAAAGCTGTTTCATTGATAATTTTCTTGAGTAGTTTGGTTTCAAGAACCAAAGGAGTGCTTGCTGAAATTTCTTGGATTCGTGGATATTGTTCGCTATCTTTTCCTTTTAAGGTGATTTCTGATTTTCCACTTGTTAAGACAATTTGTTTTTGTTCAATCTCTTTGAAATCAAGTGTTACATCTGGAAGACTAGATACAACATTGATAAAGAAAGAAGCCTCAAGAAGAATCGAACCTAAGGAAGTAATCAAGAGGCCAGCATCTTCATTCTTTTGAGAAATGAAATTTTCAATAGAAATTTGACCGTTTGATCCAATCAAAATAATTCCTTCATTGGTAACATCAATTTTAATGGTTGATAAAATTGGAATGGCATTTTTTGAGCTAATTGCTCGTTTTGTAGTATTTAGGGCTTGTAGAAATAAATTTTTATTAATTGAAAAATGGATCATGGATTCTCCTTTATTTATTTTTAGTATTAGAAGGATAATAGAAATAATAGAGTGTGTGAATTCTGTGGAAAACTGATTTCTATTTAATGACTTCAAGCTTTTTAGCTTGTTTAAAAAATGTGGATAAAAAAGATAAGAAAGGAAAAGTTATCCACAAGCTACTTAATTTTCTTTTTGATTGCTTCTATTTCTAAACGTAAATTATCGTCTTCGTCAATCAAGGATTTAATTTTAGCATGGGCATGAATAACGGTGGTGTGATCCTTTCCTCCGAATTCTTTTCCGATTTTTGGAAGACTATTATCTGTCAGTTCTCTAGCTAGATACATGGCTACTTGACGCGCCAAAACGATATTCTGAACTCGTCTCGTCCCCTTCATTTCTTTGACACTCACTCCATAAAAATTACCAACTTCAGTTTGGATTTTGTCAATTGGAATGACTAGCAGTTGGCTAACATCTTGTTTGCGAGCTCTGATAGCTTCAGCAGCGATATCAATGGTGATATCCTTAATCTTCTTTACTCTGGCAATTAAAGTGATATCGTTGATTGCTCCTTCAAGTTCTCGAACATTTGAATCGAATTGACCTGCTAGGTATTCTAGTGTATCGCTTTGAAAATTATAGTCCAAATGTTCCGTTTTACTTTGAAGAATGGCAATTCGTGTTTCAAAGTCAGGTGGTGTGATATTTTGAGTCAAGCCCCAGCTAAAGCGCGTGACAAGTCTTTCCTCAAGGCCCTCTAAATGTTTAGGACTTCGGTCACTAGTCAGAACGATTTGTTTTTGATTGCTATGAAGAGCATTGAAGGTATTGAAAAATTCTTCTTGAGTTGCAACTTTTTTACCGCTGAGAGATTGGATATCATCGATCAGTAAGAGATCAAGGCTACGGTAAGTCTTTTTGAATTTCTCCATTTCCCCAAGTCTCAGGTGTTCAAGAAAATCATTGATAAAACTTTCAGCAGGAATATACTTAACCCGAGCTTCAGGAATATTTTTTAGAATTTCATTTCCGATAGCATTCAGTAAGTGGGTTTTCCCTAGTCCAGGACCACCATAAATGAAAAGGGGATTATAAGTCAAGGCGAGATCTTCGGAAACAGCCAGAGCAGCAGACTTAGCCCAGATATTCCCATCTCCTTGAATAAAGTTATCAAAGGTATATTTTTCCTTCAATCCTGTTTCAGAATATGGAATAGCAAGATTGGCCTGTGAAGCAACATAATGATTGCTATTTTCAGAATCCATGACATAGGTTGAAGATTCTTCCTCAGGCTTTGTTAAGACAAATTGAGTTTTTATTTCAGTATCATAAACTTCAAAACCAGCAGCCACAATGATATCTTTGAGTTGTTTTTTCCAAACCATTTCCATTTCAGGTCTAGGTAAAAAGATAGTAGCTACATTTCCCTCCACTTTTATGAGTTCAGCAGGTGTGGCATAGAAATCGTACATGGAACGTGTCAATCTTTCTTGAGCCAATTCCAAGATTTGATTCCAAAATTGTTTTTCTTTCAC